>URCS01000013.1 GCA_900546455.1 uncultured Collinsella sp.
TCGTCGGTCGCGTACCAAAGTACGCTTCCCTCCTCTTTCACGTCACCTTGCTCGCCTAGGGGCGTTTTCGCTGACTTATGCTCAACCTGTAATGCAATTCAATCCCAAGCAAGAAGGCCGAAGCCCCAACCAGGGCTTCGGCCTTTTTCATCTTAAGGTTCCGTCATATTCAACCATGGCGGGATGCTTCGACAAACGATCGGCAGCCGTCTTATAGACCTCTGAACGGTCGCGTCGACCTATTGCAACGATCTTGGCAATCTCAACCGTTCCGTCCTCTCGAATTCGAAATACCATTCGGAGTCCCGCCTTTCTCCATTTAATCTTTTTGCAGCCGGCAAGCTCACCGTGAAGCGGCGTTCCGATTTCATCGACGCGCGTCTTTAATTTCGCCACTGCAATGCGGACGAGCCTTCGCTGAGAACCATCTAGTTTTTGATATTCCTTCTCGACGTCTCGATTCAAAAAGCCGACGACAAAGTGCCCGCTCATTCGAAAAGATCCTCATCCGAAATCGCGTCGGAGTCCATCGATTCGAACTCCGCGAGCTCCTCAGGAGTCAGGGTATCTTCAAACGGAATAAACTCATGCGGTCCGTTTTTGATTCGATCCGTCGCAATGCGATCAAGCTCAAGTTCGCGAAGGTACTGCAGTGCGCCGAACATCTCCTCATAGGCAGCGTAGTCGATAATCACAGTATCGATGTCGTTATGATCGGCGATAAACTGCGGCGCGCGCTTAGCACGCTTGCGAATGGTAGATAGGGATTTGCTCGCTTCGGTGGCAGAGACAACCTGGTCTTTTGTAAACACCGGTTTTTCCAGAACAAGTGGGGACATCTGGACCTCCAAAAAATAATCTGGATTATATTTCAAATTATACTTCAAAATATAATCCAGATTTTTCTTAGAAAGAAACTATTGCGCTATCGGTTCTCGATGCTTCCGATGTTCTTGAGCTCGATGGAGATGAGGCCGTTGGGCTCGTTGACGAACTCGATGTACTCGGAGTTCGAGCCCATCTCGGCCGGGAAGCTGATCTCGATGCCCGTATCGGTACGAATCTTGTGGTTGCGCACGGCCGCACGCTCGACCTGTTTGCGCTCCACGGGCACACGCTCGGGCACCTTTTCCTCGGTCAGTGCCGCACGAACACTCTCCTTGATGACTGGCTCATCCTCAAAGACCTCGTCAACGATATCCCAAGGCGGCAGCTCCTCGTCGTCTTCGACCTTCTCGGCAACAGCGGCTTTGACCTTAGCGAGTGCCACGGCCGTATTGGCACCGTGCTCCTCGGCAACCTCCTCGACCACACGCGTCACGGTGTCGATAATCTCCTTGCCCGACACGCCCGTATCGCACTGCAGCAGGCCGTCAGGAATAAGCATGCGCTCCTCGCCGGCAATCTTGCGTTTCTTGTCCACGTAGCCGATCTCCATGGTGCTCGCGCGCACGATGGCGTAGCTCGGCACCTTTTGGGAGGGATTCGGCAGGATAGCGTAGTGGCGTGCGATGTCGTTGCGCACCTCGCCCTCCTCGCGGCCCACCTCATGCATAAAGGCCTGCTTGGAACCAAGCAGCATCACGGCAAACCAGCGGGCATCCTCGTCGTCGTCAAAGTCTGCCACCAGCACGTCGGTGGACTCGGCCTTCTCTGCCTTGGTGAGCTCGGAGGAGATGAACTCCGCAATCTGCTGCGACAGGTCCACAAACTCGCGCTCGCCAAAGAAATAGCCCTTGAGCTCGTCGCCGAATGCGGAGTTCTCGGCAAACGTGGCGCGTTTGTTATCGGCCGAAGTGCGGGCGCGACGCAGGTGCGTGGTCACGAAGTTGCGCACGGTACGGCTCTCGATATCGAGCTCGCGCTGGCTCATAACGTTGACGGCCGAGTCAAAGTCCAGGATATGTAGAATCGCATGGTTGATTTTCATATACGGCATTCCGTTCTAGATCGATTTCAGCACGAATCAGTATAGCGGTCGAGCCCGCCCCAGGCGCATCGAAGATTGGTGCATCGGGGACAGGCTGCTTTGCACCAATGGTTAGCGCAGGAGCTCGGACTGCCAAGCCTCGAGCTGTTCTGCCAAACTCTTGCCGGCAGCCGGCATGTCAATCTGGGGTCGTTTGGGCAGCAATGCGCATTTAAGGATTGCCACGATGGTCTGCGAAACAAAGCGTCGCGTATCCTTGTCAAAGCCTTGCGCAGCCTGGAGCATCACGGGTAGGCTCTCGCGCAGATTCCCAGCGATATCCGCAAACCGCTCAGCACCCGTAGCCTCAAACACAGAGAACAACGCATCTACAAAACGCTCGCGCTCGCTAGGCGACACTGCAAGCAGCATCTCGCGAATGGAGCCATCAACGTATCGAGCGCCGGCGGACAGACGCTCGCAGTACACGAAGTCGTGGCCATCAACCACCCAGCTAAAGGGATTGTGCTGCAGCAGGCTGAACTCGGTGCTCTCAACGATGGCATAGTCCTCCTGCGTCTCGAACATCATGCCAAAGATCGACGATCGAGGTAGCGTCTTGTCGATTCGACCGGAAAGATCGGCAAAGGCGTCGCCGTTCAGAAACTCCTCGACGAAGCCCGGACCATCATGGGAATATGCCCGTTCGATTCGCTCACGGGCGACATCGGAGCACATCGCCGCACCGTACACCGCAAGGTTTCCACCCTTGGAATGACCTCCGCACAAAAGCTGTCCGTCAATCGCATCCGCCGCCTCGTCCACATAACGCACCGCGGATTCCTGGGCCGGCACAGGACACCGGAACGCCATGTTAAAGTCCTCTTTCCAGCCCACAATCGTGCTGTCGGTCCCCCGGAAGGAAAGATAACTAAACCCCGCCGGAAACCGGAACGCCATGGCTGCAAACTGCTCTGTCGCCACCACATCGCTCACGGCACGATAGCCGCAAACGTGCACGCCACGGTAGCGAGGGCTTGCTGCCACGGCCTCCAACAAGGCCCTGCTCCCCTCTGGGTCCCACAAGTCGTCAATCATGTCCCGGTAGCACTCGGCACGCAGCAGCTCGCGTACGTCTAGGCCCTGCCAGTTCGTCAGCTCCGCCATATCACCCGGCAAACGCAAATAGGACAACCACGCAAAGACCAGGCTATCCACCGCGCAGAACGGCCGCTCCTCAAACGAATCAAACGCCGTCTGGGCATAGGTCAAAAAATTAGGCGAATCCGACATGGCCCTCCCATCAACTATGGTGCATTGGGGTGGTGCAAAGTAACCTGACCCCCTCGCACCAAAAAGGCACCCGGACCGTGTGGCCCGGACGCCTTTCATTGTAGTCTGTTGCCCAAAAGAGCTTGATTTAGCAGGAGAAGTCGACGCTGTCGATGATATCCTTGAGGGCCTTGGCGGAGGCGGTGAGCTCATGCTGCTCGTCATCGTTCAGCGGCACGGGTACGCGGCAGACGACGCCGTCGCGGCCAACGACCGTCGGCATGGAGATGGCCAGATCGGACAGGCCATACTCGCCCACCATGAGCGAGGAGACAGGCAGAACGGTCTGCTCATCGCGCATGACGGCAGTGCAGATGCGCTTGACGGCCATGGCAACGCCATAGTAGGTAGCGTGCTTCTTCTCGATGATGGTGTAGGCGGAGTTCTTGACGTCCTCGGCGATACGCTTCTCGGCAGCCTCGTGCTCCAGATGACCGTGAAGCTCGCAGAAGGTGTTCAGCGGAACGCCAGCAACCTGAGCGCTGGACCAAGCGACAAACTCGGAGTCGCCGTGCTCGCCCATGACATAGGCCTGGACATCGCGCGGGTCAACCTCGACGTGGGCACCAAGCATCTGCTGCAGACGGCCAGTGTCGAGCACGGTGCCGGAGCCGATGACATGGCCCTCGGGCAGGCCGGACATCTTGATGGCGGCATAGGTCAGAACATCGACCGGGTTGGAGACAATGAGCAGAATGCCGTCAAAGCCAGACTTCTTAATCTCGGGGATAATGGACTTAAAGATATTGACGTTCTTGTTGACCAGGTCCAGGCGGGTCTCACCGGGCTTCTGGGCAGCGCCAGCGGTGACGACGATCATGGCGGCGTCGGCGACATCGGAATAATCGCCGGCATAGATCTTCATCGGCTCGGCAAACGTCATGCCGTGCGCGATATCCAGGGCCTCACCCTCGGCGCGGTTCTTGTCCACGTCGATGAGGACCATCTCGGAGAACAGACCACTCTGCATCAGCGCGAACGCCGAAGACGAACCGACGAAACCGCAGCCGACAATAGCGACCTTCTTCTCGTTAACCATTAGAAACTCCCATCTCACTCCACAAACAAGCCGCCCGGGAACGACCCGAGCGGCTTGCCGTAATCCCAATACATCCAATCGGGACTTTGATTATGCTCCTATTCGCAGCCAAAAATCGACCGTTTACCGAAATTGTTTGCAGGATTCGTAAAATAACTGCACGAAATCGGTTTCGAGCTATTGACGAGGCGAAATAGCTTTCTAATACAGGCCCGCCTCGCGAATGGCCTCGACAGCCAAAGCAATCTGATCGGGTGGCAGAACCAGCGCCATGCGCACGTGCCCCTCGCCCGAAGGACCAAAGCTCGCGCCCGGCGTCACCACAACGCCGGCCTTCTCCATGAGCTCCTCGCAAAACGCCATGGAATCGGTGCGACCACCGGGAAGCTTGGCCCACACAAACATAGAGCCATGCGCGTTGGGACGCTCCCAGCCCAGGCCCTCAAGACCGTCGCACAGGGCGTCGCGGCGCTCCTGGTACTTCAGACGCTGCGCCTCGACTTCATCGCGCGGACCTTTCAGGCAGGCGATGGCGGCCTTCTGGATCGGGGAGAACATGCCAAAGTCAATCTGGCTGCGCAGCTTGGCAAAGGCAGAGACCACGTCCTCTCGGCCGACCAAAAAGCCGATACGGGCACCGGTGACGTTAAACGACTTGGAAAGCGAGAAGAACTCGACGCCCACCTCGAGCGCACCGGGATACTGCAAGAAGCTGCCGCCGGGCTCGCCGTCAAACACGATGTCGGAGTATGCGTTGTCGTGAACGATGAGCAGGTCGTGCTCGCGTGCAAAAGCGATGATCTCCTCGTAGATCTCGGGCGTGCCCACCGAGCCCACCGGGTTCGCGGGCAGCGACACGATCATATACTTGGCACGATCGGCAACCTCGGGATCGATGCCCGCCACATAGGGCAGGTAATTGTGCTCGGCAACCAACGGATAGTACTCGAGTTTGGCATCGGCGATTTTGGCGCCCGCCTCGAAGACCGGGTAGCACGGATCGGGCACCAGGATAGTATCGCCCGGATCGAGCAGGGCCAGGCCCAAATGACCCACGCCCTCCTGCGTGCCGTTGCACGACTGCACCATGGACGGCGTAATGCCCGAAACGCCGAAGCGGCGCTCATAGTAATCGCACACGGCTTGCTTGAGCTCGGGCAGGTCGCGCAGGGCATACTTCCACATCTCGGGATCTTGGGCTGCTTGCGTGAGCGCCTCGACCACATGGTCGTACGGCTTAAAGTCGGGCGTTCCCACGCTCATGTTGTAAATGGTCTTGCCCTGAGCCTTCAGCGCAAGCAGTTTGTTGTTGAGCGAGGCGAAGACCTCCGCGCCAAAGCGGTCGAGACGCTGCGATGCCTGCATGGTGCCACCTTTCGATATGAAAAACGCGGCGCTCCAACAAGAGCGCCGCGCGATACGGGCCATCAGATTGCAAAAGTGTAACGCTTACAAACCCCGTATTGGTTCAATTTGGCCAACCTTAGTCAATTGCATTGAGCGCGTCGATCTGCGCAAGCCACAAACGCGAGCTGGCGTCACTCGGCATACGCCAATCGCCGCGCGGGCTGAGCGTCACCGAGCCCACCTTGGGACCATCGGGCAGGCAGCTGCGCTTAAACTGCTGGGCAAAGAAGCGACGATAGAACGTACGCAGCCACGTGTGGATGGTAGCCTCGTCGTAGACGCCCTCGAAGCTCTTGAGCGCCATGCGGTAGATCTTGCCCGGCTCAAAGCCAAAACGCAGCAGGTAATAGAGGAAGTAATCGTGCAGCTCGTACGGCCCCACCAAATCCTCGGTCTTCTGTGCAATCTCGCCGTCGCCCGTGGGCGGCAGAAGCTCGGGGGACACCGGCGTATCGAGGATATCGAGCAAGACCTCGGCAATACGCCCGCCAAAGACATCAGCCGCATAGCGCACCAGATGGCGCACAAGCGTCTTGGGCACGCTCGCGTTGACGGCGTACATGCTCATGTGGTCGCCGTTATAGGTAGCCCAGCCGAGCGCCAGCTCCGACAGGTCGCCGGTACCGATGACAAAGCCGCCAGCCTGGTTGGCCAGGTCCATCAGAATCTGCGTACGCTCGCGGGCCTGGCTGTTCTCGTAGGTCACGTCCTGCACGGCCGAATCGTGCTCAATGTCCTTAAAGTGCTGCTCCACAGCCGCGTGGATCGAAACCTCGCGGAAGCTTACACCCAGGTCGCGAGCGAGCGACTCGGCATTCGACTTGGTGCGATGCGTCGTGCCAAAACCTGGCATGGAGACCGCCGTGATACCCGTACGCGGCAGCCCCAGCGCATCGAAGGCACGCACGGTCACAAGCAGTGCCAGCGTGGAGTCCAAGCCGCCCGAAAGACCGATGACTGCAGCCTTGGTACCCGTATGGGCAAGGCGGGTCTTGAGGCCGGCGGTTTGTAAATCGAGGATGGTCTCGCAACGCTCGGCCAGGTCGCCGTGGTCGGCCGGCACAAAAGGCGCGCGGGGGAAGACACGGTCGATATCGCAGGCATCGCGCAGGACAGGCTCTTTGGCCAGCACGCCCTCAAACGAAAACTCAACGGTCGTGGCCTCCGGCGCATCGTCCGCGCGCGTCCACGTCGTCGAGCGACGGCGCTCGGCAACCAGGCGGTCAAGATCGACATCGGCCACCGCCATATCGCAGGTGAGGAGCTTCGTGGCGGCGAGCTTAGATCCGTTTTCATAGACGAGGTTCTCGCCCGCAAAGACCATATCGGTCGTGGACTCGCCCTCACTCGCGTCCGCATAGGCATAGGCGCAGTACAGGCGCGCGCTCTGGTTGGATATGAGGCTGCGTCGGTAATCTGCCTTACCGATGATCTCGTCGGAAGCGGAGGGGTTGAGAATCACCGTGGCACCGGCAAGCGCCATCTTGGTCGAGGGCGGCGCAGGTACCCACAGGTCCTCACAGACCTCGACGCCCAGCACCAGGTCCTCAGCACCCTCATCACAGCAGCGGTAGACAAGCCCCGAACCCAGCGGAACCGGACCCTGACCGGCAAACTCGACCCACACAGGATCTGCGGGCGCCGGAGCAAACCAGCGGCGCTCGTAGAACTCGCCATAGTTGGGCAGATACTTCTTGGCCGTAAGGCCCAAAAGCTCGCCCGCGCAGCACACGGCGGCGCAGTTGTAGATGTTTTCTGCCACCGCAACGGGCAAGCCAACGGTAAAGACAATCGGCAGCTCACGAGTCTCATCGAGGATATGCACCAGAGCAGCCTCGCAGGCATGCAGCAGCGTGCGGTTATGGAACAGGTCGGCCGCGGTATAGCCGCACAAGTTGAGCTCGGGCAGCACCAGCGCGCGAACGCCGCGCTCGGCAGCCTCGCGAACAGCCGCTAACGCAACCTCGGCATTGCCCTCGACATCGGCCACGCGAATCTGCGGCGACGCCGCCGCCACACGCAAAAAGCCATCGTTCTTATTAGCCGAAACGCAGCATTGCCTTGTTGATCTGGACACTGGAGGCCCCTTCTACCCTGAGATTCAGTCTAACGGACGTTCACATATCTCTAACTAGCCAAAGCAACCTCCCAGTTTACTGAGAGGCCAACCTGTGCTAAGAGCATGTAGTTCAAAAATATCTTTAATTAAAAAAGGAGAAATCGATAATCGACTTCTCCTTTAAGCGAGGCGAGTAAATTCCGAAACTAATGGCAGAATTTATCCATGTAGTCCTCAAAGTCGAACACTTCTACCACGACGCCCTCTTCCTGAAACTCTTTCAGCTGCTCCAAGAGATCTTTGTTAATAACGTCCATGCAGAAACCTCCTCTATCTAATCAATTGTAGTATATCTGCTTTCATGCAATTATCAACCAACTTGTTTAATTGCTCCTCGCTTGCCGATAGTCCCTCTTTTTTCAAAATGTCGCGCACCTCGTTCTTAGTAATCGGCTTTTCAAACAACGAAAGCAAAGCGAACGAAAAATCATTAACCGCACACATTCTATGGGTGGCACAACTCAGCAGTACTCTTAACCCCTCTTTTGAGCGTCCGACTTCTTTCACAAACGAACTTTTAACCAATTGAAAACCATTATCGTGCATTACATAATCGGCATCGATATTTGTATTCAGCAATCCATAATGCAACAGTTCTTCTATCGCCCTTGTCAGCTCGAGATCGCCCTGATCAAGGATAAGAGAAATGCTACAATCGGCCTCCAATAAACGGGCCAACTTAAGGTATACCAACTGGGAAACAGCATAGACATGATGGTATTCAGAATTATAGAAGTAGGCAAATGGCTCAACGAGCACGACAGAGGTCTTGGAATCCAGCCAGATTCGATCAGCTGGATTTAGACTAGTCAGCCGTCGCTTTACTTTGGTCAAATGTCCCTTATACCTGACAGCGTGAATAGAATCTAGGATCCAGGTCACCTCTGAAATATGAAGCCGCTGGGGCAAGTCAATTGTGTCGCTACCGTTTATGACTTCTTGCATATAAAAATCAATATGATGCTCATCAGATAAGGATTTTGCTTCATTTCTCATAAACCAGTGCCTGAAACATAATCCACTTCGAGGCGCAAATCCTCATATTGGGACTTCGGCATTACAGAGACACCATACTTATCGGGATGATTCCAAACATCCGACCCCATAACGAGACCAAAATTCGTAAATCCTCTCGTGGAATATGGAACACCACATACCTGTTTTGAATAATTCAAAACATTCTCTGTATAAGCTAAGGTGTTCAGAGCCTCTTCTTTAGTTTCGGTCGGAAAGCCAATCATAAAGAATAGATGAACAGGAATACCCGCATTGAGACAATCATGGATATTGCGATCAATCCAATCAACTCTCGTGTTCTTCTTCATTAGATCAAGAACTCTTTGGTTGTATGACTCGAGGCCAAACTGAATCTGCCTACATCCACTTTGGTATATCTTGTTGAAAACGTCTGTACTTAGGGTTGGAGAGAACCTCGTTTCTCCATGCCAGAAAAACGTTTTTCCCGATGCGTTTATTTCATCCGCGAGTTGCTCCATTCTTTTGCCTTCGAATGTTTCATCCACAAAAGAGAAAACTCTCGTGCCGTATTTTTCATTTAACCGACACATTATTTCAAATACTCTCGATATAGGCATCTTTCGGTAACAACCACCGGTAGCACCGGGAATGGTGCAGAAGGCGCAATGATTAAAACACTGCCTAGAGGAATAAACCGGCAATATTAACTCAGGCATGAAGTATTTAGAAAGGGCGAAGCCATCGAAATCGGGAACTGTATCGTTGATAAATGTTTGCTCAATCCGATAGTTTTTATATATCTTTCCACCTTTAGCATGGCAAAGGTTTGGAACACAGTCGAGATTGTCATCACCAGAGTCAAGAGCCTCAAGAAGACGTGCAAGCGGCTCTTCGCCGTCATACATCATTATCGAATCAATGTATTCAAAAAAGGGATGCCATTCTTTCATGCAGTCATCTGCTAAACGAGTAATGTAATTGCCGCCCAATGAGACGTGTTTAACAGATGGACATTCTTCTTTAATCAGTTTCGCTAACGTAACTGCAGAAATCAATTGGAAACAGCCGCTCACCGAAATCCCAATAAACTCGATTTTTTCCCTCTGAATACGCTTAAGAAAGGCAATTTCATAGAAGGAAATAAACGGATTATGCAAGGTATCCGCAAGCGATTTCATTATTTCTGGTGTCGAATAATAATCATAGGGCAGATCTATGGAGTTGAACGTGTATTTAACTCCATATGAGACGTGATTTATGATATAGAGTGCATTTCTAAAAATGTTTTCAGCATATTGTCTTTCTTTTAGATTAAAGTATCTCTTCGATCTGAAAATATCTTTTGCCTCGTCAACATTAAGTGCTGACTTTTGTATCAACTCGATTGTTAATTGAACATTCGAACTAAACGAATCCTTTGATTCCCGATACCTTTTACAGCACTCTTCGACATGTCTATAAGATAGGAGGTCATCGTAAAATTCCACGTTTAAGTCAACGATGTCAACTTTATATTGTTCAACCTCTTGAAGATATGACTTCAAAACAGGCAAGGCAAGATACGGCCCCACTGGACTCCATCCTGGGGGAAATACTCAAAGCGTTTTAGGCATATCAACGTCACATCTTTCGCAAATAATTCAATTGAAACACAACTACCATCATAATTGAAAATACACCAAGTCCTGTAACGAGAATTGAGAACATCGCGATGCTCGTGAACAGCGAAACAAGGAGTGTTGAAATAACAACAGCAACCGATTGCAAAGACTCCCTAATTGAAAACAGGCTTATCGATTCAGATTCGTCTCTCGCCAAATCCTGCAGCGATGTTATGAGAAGCACATCTTGAATGGCGTTTCCGGCACCGACGATAAAAAGGAAAATAAACGATATCCCAGACGCATAGCGATAGCCAAACGCCAGATACGCACCGAGCGCAAGATACGTCACAAAACAATATGATTTAACGCAATCGGAACCACTAATTAAACGACCATATATTGTATTTCCGAACAACAGTCCGATTGTAAGACTACTCTGAAGGAATCCGTATTGTATCGATGACGAGTCAAATTGCAATTGCGCAATAGCTGGCAAAAGAGAATTCAGAGAGCCGAATGCCACACCACTAGAAATATCGATTAATAGGAAACCAATTGCCAAGTGCTTCGCGCTAAGATCACTAAATGCAGTCCTGTTTTTTTCATTTTTGCTTATCCCCTCTTTATCATTAACCTCGATAACCGACGGAACATCTCGCAGCAACCAGAACGACGCGGCAAAAGAAAGCGCGTCTAATGCAAGAACAGCCTCCGCCCCAAATTGAGCGACAACAAAACCGCCGGCAACTGGCCCCAGAACCATCATCAAATTCTGCAGAAACCCAAACGAATTATTAATTACGTCGCGATTGATACTATTCGTATTGGCTCTTAACAACGAGTAAAAGCAGGGCATTTCAACCGTTCGGCAAAGCGATACCGCGCACGTAATAGCAAACATACTCCATTTACTATCAACAAAAATATAGCAAACGAATAATCCCGCGCGAATTAAGTCTGCCAATCTCATGGCCTGCAGTGTCCCGATACCCATCTTCTGAGGCAGCTGCGCGAGCGCAACTGAAAACAGAGAGGGGGCAAATCTGCAGCAGACCATCAAAGCAGTTGCAGAAACATCGTGAGTTACCTCGTAAATCAGCATTGGCAAAGCAATATTCGCACACCAATTGCCTATTTCGCTTATCCCTCTAGCAATATATAGGACCCGAACCGGACGGCTAGCTCTCAATACCGTGAACATCACGATTAACCTCGTATTTCAGGCCTCGCTCATCCCTTAATAGGAATCCATAATCAACCAAGTACCGCCTCAACACGGCATAATCAGGATAGAGCTGTGACAGCACACGATTAACCTGAAGCTCCGTATAACTTGTATTTAATTCAAAGAAAGAGACGGCCCATAGCAGCATGATTCTTTTATAGCTTTCCTTTTTTGGAATTGAAACCAGCTCGCCATTCTTGAGAAATCGTTTTTTAAAGTCTATTAGCTCATCCATTCACATCCTCCATTTCATACGCATCTAATACTAAAAATGCATACGCTTTAGGTCATCGCATTCGGCTTCTATATTCGAACTAAACTCGAACTAATCTAAATGATTTGCTCAAACACTCTTCGAAAGCTCGTTTTTCACTCTGAGTAAAACGCCCTTCCCAGTCAGTCCACGAACAGGAAGGCAACTCACAGCGAGCGGAGTCGAAGCCCTCTGCCGTCGGTCGTTCAAAATGCACGACAACCTTTTCGATATCCCCATCTGTAATCAGGTCAGAATGAACGACCTCGGTACCGTCTTCGAATGTCATATACGGGTACATCACGTAAACCACCTCGCAATCGTAAATCCAGTTTAGCATCAAGCTATTGCACCAAAGACAGCAAGCCCCCTTGATGAGTTGATGGTATCTGTTAAATGTCACGTACGATTCACATCTGGTGGGTACCCTGATGGCTACACGAAACGAAGCAGATTTACACCGGGAGGACCCCGTATGACAACCAAGTACACCGACGCGCCGCGCACGCGCGTCATGACGCCAGCATCGCTCAACAACGGCGTGCACGAGAACCATTCCATCGGACAGACCATGGCCATCGCGCCCAAAAAGGGCCTGTTTGACGACATTTCCATTCCCCAGATCATCGCCGGCGCCGCAGCTGCCGCCACGAGCGTCGCACTTGCCTCCAAGATTGGTATCGCTGGTTCAGTAATTGGCGCCGCCGTGAGCTCGGTCATCACCGTTGTGTCATCGCAGGTCTACCGCCACTTTATCTCTGCCAGCGCCGAAGCCATCAAAGGTACGCACGCCGCCGTCGACTACCCCGCCGGCGCCTACGAGCCCGTTGAGTTTAATGCCGAGGAGCACCTGGGCGGCGCCGCGACTACGCAGGAGATGCGCCAGATTGCGGGGCGCGCGACCACGGCGCGCGTTGCTCCCGACAGCCTGCGCGCCAAGGCGGCGGCAGAGCGCAGTCAGACGCAAAAGAAGGTCATCGTCTTCTCGATCGCCATCGCCATCGTCGCGGTCATCGCCTGCGCCGGCGCCATCCTTATCACCACCGCCGGTGAGGGTCTGGGCGAGCGCCCCGAGCCAATCCTTTCGTCGCGCACGACGGAAAGCGATGCAAATGGCAACACCCAGTCGCAAGACCAGCAGGCACAGACGGACGGCACGCAAGACAGTTCCACCTCTACCGATTCGTCCTCGAATACCCAAAACCAATCGCAGGGCGCCGATTCTTCTGTGAACAACAGCGGCGCGCAATCCGGCACGACCGACTCAAGCCAAACGACTGACGGTTCGCAGCCGAACACGGGAGGCCAGACGAGCGACACCACGTCGGGAACGGGCACAGCAGACAGCAACAACAGCAATTCGAGTGGCACCACATCGGGCACGGCATCTGACAGTTCAAGCCAAGGCACGACATCGGACAACTAGGCGCTGCATCCCCAGATAGGCAACCTGTACAACGGGCGCGAATCGATAGCGGTTCGCGCCCGTTTGCCTTGGGCGACGAGATGGCAAGCCCCGCGCGATGGTAAGATGCTTTGGTGTGTAAAGAGGAGATTTGCCATGAGCAAGACAATAGTTACGCCCACGCTTTCGCTGGGCAACCACATCTATCTGTATCGCCTGCTGCGCGATGCGATTGGATGCGGCAAGCAAACGTTTATGACGCAGGTCGAGGAGGCACTCGCCGCTGGTGACATGGCCGCTTATGACCTGGGCTTCGAGTCCACGCGCGAGCTGCTCGAGGAGCTCGACGACTGCATTAAGCTGACCGTCTTTAAGGGCGGTCGCCTGTATGCCACGGTCATCGCCAACGAGGCCTGGGATGCCGCCCTTGCCAAGGGCGAGGACAAGCCCAAGGCTGCCAAGGGAGCCAAGCAGTCCTACAAAAAGAAAAAACGCGGCGAGAAGGACCTCAAGGCCGTGCGCCCCAAGCACGTTAAGCGTCCCGAGCCTGAAGCCATGGTTGAAGCCGTGCCAGAATCCGAGCCCGAGCCCGAGATCGAAGTCGCTATTGAGGTAACGGCAGAAGCCGAAACCGAAATCACCGCTACGACCGATCCCGAAGTCATATCCGAGCAGGAAGCCACTGCGGAGCTCAACGAGGCTCCCAAGTCGACAGCAGAAGAAGCCGCTAGCCAACCTGAGGCGTCTGCGCTCCAAAACAGCGATGTCTTTGGCGACGAGGCCGAGGACGATCAGCCCGCCGATCAAGACGCTACCGAGTCGACGCCGAAGCCCGAGACGCCGCAGCCCGCCATCTCGCTCACGGTCGTCTATGACCCCGAGAACGCCAACGCCGGCATCACCACTATGGCATCCACGCCCATCGAAGCAAAGTCGAGCGTCGAGAATGAGAGCGCGATGCAGGTTGAGTTTGAAACTGCAGCTGTAGACGCGCCCGTCACCGTGAAGCCCGCAGATTCCGCAGTTAAGCCGGAACCGGTGCCTGAGCCCGCACCCGTCATCGAATCCGTGCCCACCTCTACTTGCGACCAAGTTCCCGCACCGGCACCGGCTTCGGTACCCGCAGCGGCCCCAACCCCCGCACCCGCAGCACCGACCATCCCCGAGGACTTCCCCGTCGATTTCGCAACCGAGGTCTTCTGCCCCGGCCCGCTTCTGCACCAGTTGTCGACCTATCTCCCCTACGGCGCCGACACGCTCGGCATCGTCGGCGAGTACTACTGGATCGCCCGCGAGCGCGGTACCATCGAGGCCGCGCGAAACCGCGCAAACTTCCCCCTGTGCTACACGCAGGCCGGCGAGCGCCGCGAGGTTACCGTGCGCATCCGCCGCAACACCACCGGCGGTCTCGGAGCCGCCTGGGCCATCGACAAGGTCGAAGCCCCGGTCGAGTAAAAAACGGCCTCGGATAGCCAATTGACCATCCGAGGCCGTTTGAATTCAGGCCTTTTAGTTGTCATCGGTGCATATAGACACCAGAGAAGCAAGCTCATCCTCAAGTTGCGGAGCAAAGTATCTAAAAGAAACCTGCGCTCCAGTCGGTATCGACTCAATCATATTCGCAGCATTATCTGAAACTCGGTACGATGCAGTTTCACCTGTCTTCAAATCCTCTATTGAGCAGACAGCGTCTTCAGCATCAATCGACCTAAGCACGCCTTTTCCTTGTAACATCACATCGGCATGCCCGCCAGCTATTTCTAATGAACCTGAGTCTGTCGCAGTCACTTCTCCGGAACCTCCGCGCGATATCTCTTCCTTTGTTGAACAGCCCACCAATGAAGCCATCAGCACCAAAGACAGAGCTAGACGAATCGCCCTACTTCGAAAAAGTCGTTCCATAAGTCCACGCATAATAGCTCTGATCATACTTCAGGAAGGATAAAGATGAATTCCAGCCGTCCGCTATGCCAATCATCTGCCTTGTCTCTCCAGTTTTCTTACCAGTAAGTGTGGCGTAAGCCTCCGCTGTTACAGAATGGGCTGATCCGTTGTACAAACTCGCATGTAAAACATTCGGTCTATTAGAGTTAATCTCATTTTGAATGCTCGCGATAGCCGGAGAGGAGACAGTGCGGGCGATAAGAGTACTTCCTCTGCTTGCGCAGTAATTTGTAAACCCCGTTGCACAGGTTGATATCGGCGTTCCACCCAAAACAACGCCGGGAACAGTCTGTTCTTCATCGGAAAGAGCATGGGTATTGGTGTAATTCCATATCTGCATATATTGCGAAGGGTCGCTATATAAATTGGCAATGCCATACAGTTCCGCAACGTTCGAAAAAGCTGTCACCATACAAGCATAGTGGGCGGTAAGCCTCTTAATCTCGCTTTCATCATATGACATAAACTGAGAAATGGAACGAAATCCAGATACTGTGTAATCCTGCATTTGAGTTGCGTAAATTACAACATCGTTCCAGCTTGAAGGTTTATTCGATAAAACGACAGGCCGTCCTTCTATGGAAACAGCCGGGATTGTTCTTCCGCAATTTGTTGTTATTGAACCGTCCAAAGATTGCACGCCGAATTCGAATGGATTGATCATTACGACTGGGTTATTGAACGAATAAGACTCGACACCAAGATCTCCTCCCCGATCCATAGGGCTGACTAAGCCGTCTCCAAAACGATATCCCGTAAGTATTTCATCATCTGAAGCATCTAAAACCAAATAGCCCGCGGCTCTATTGGATGTCACAACCGGAACAATGTAACCAAGCGGGGACCCATCAACATCTACAAAAGGAATAGGGTCAGAAGGCGTATACGAATAGCCGAGGAGTCCCTTTATATATTTATCGGCAAGCTCTTGCGCAATTTCAGAAGTAAATTGTATCTGCTCACCATCAATATTGCCCGTCGAAGCAAAAACCTCTTTCGGACGTGCGGCTAAGGCGACAATTGAAGACGCGACAAGTTGCAGAAAACGACGACGCGAAAGCATATGTTCTTCTTTCTAGAGAAGCGACTTATAAGGTACTCCTATTCTATAATCTTTTTTGTAACGTTACAGCACTGGTTATATTTCAATTCGATTTGCTTATGTCCTTGCAACCCAATGCGTCTTTACGTTTTAAACGGAATTAGAAAATCACTCATAGCAAAAACGGGCTTTAATCCCAAAGAGATGACTTTGATTATGAATCAAACCAGCAGCCAGGGCATAGCTGCAGTGCAATCGCTACAAGAAAGGCCGCCCTTGGTGGCGGCCCTTCTACTTGCTACTAGTCGCGCGTCAGCTTGCGGTGAATACGATGCGGCTGGGCTGCATCCTCGCCCAGGCGCTCGATGCGGTTGGCCTGATAGGCCTCAAAGTTGCCCTCGAACCAATACCAGTTGCCCGGATTCTCGTCGGTGCCCTCCCACGCCAGAATGTGCGTGGCGACGCGGTCCAGAAACATACGATCGTGGCTAATAACCACCGAGCAGCCCGGGAACTCGAGCAGCGCCGCTTCGAGCGAGGACAGTGTCTCGACGTCGAGGTCGTTCGTGGGCTCGTCGAGGAGCAGCAGGTTGCCGCCCTGCTTGAGCGTAAGCGCCAAGTTCAGACGGTTGCGCTCGCCACCGGAGAGTACGCCGGCGCGCTTCTGCTGGTCCTGGCCCTTAAAGCCAAAGCTCGCCACATAAGCGCGGCTCGGAACCTCGGTCTCGCCGACCATCATGTGGTCCAGGCCATCCGAGACGACCTCCCACAGGTTCTTGTCGGGGTCGATGCCAGAACGGTTCTGATCGACATAGGAGATCTTGACGGTCTCGCCCACCTCGAGCTCGCCCGAAGTCAGCGGCTCCAGACCCACAATCGTCTTGAAGAGCGTGGTCTTACCGACACCGTTGGGACCGATGACGCCCACGATGCCGTTGCGCGGCAGGGTGAACGAAAGGTCATCGATGAGCACACGGCCATCGAACTCCTTGTGCAGGTGATGGGCCTCGAGCACCTTGTTGCCCAGACGCGGGCCCACAGGGATGCGGATGTCGGTCCAGTCGAGCTTCTGGCTTGCGCGGGCCTCGGCCTCCATCTCCTCATAGCGAGCCAGACGGGCCTTGTTCTTTGCCTGGCGGGCCTTGGGCGAGCTGCGCACCCACTCGAGCTCGGCCTCCATGCGCTTGGCGAGCTTGGCATCGCGGTTGCCCTGCGCCTCGATACGGGCGGCCTTGGTCTCCAGATACGTGGAGTAGTTGCCCTTGTAGGGATAAAGGTGACCGCGGTCGACCTCGCAGATCCACTCGGCAACGTTATCCAGGAAGTAGCGATCGTGCGTGACGGCAAGCACCGCGCCCTGGTAGTTGTGAAGGAAGTGCTCGAGCCACAGGATCGACTCAGCGTCTAGGTGGTTTGTGGGCTCGTCAAGCAGCAGCAGGTCGGGAGCCTCGAGCAGCAGCTTGCACAGGGCCACGCGACGGCGCTCGCCGCCGGAAAGCACGTTGACCGGCATGTCGGAATCGGGCAGCTGCAGGGCGTCCATGGCCTGGCCGAGCTTGGAATCGATATCCCAGCCATCAGCGGCGTCGATCTCGTCCTGGAGCTTGCCCATCTCGGCCATGAGGGCGTCCATGTCGCAGTCCGGGTCGCACATCTCCTCGCCGATCTTGTTGAAGCGATCGACCTTGGCAATCATGTCGCCAAACGCCATGCGCACGTTCTCGATAACGGTCTTGTCGTCGTCGAGCGGCGGCTCCTGCTGCAGGATGCCCACGGTGTAGCCGGGGGTGAGCCTGGCATCGCCGTTGGAGACCTCCTCGATGCCGGCCATGATCTTGAGCAGGGTCGACTTGCCCATGCCGTTGGGACCCACGACGCCGATCTTGGCACCGGGGTAGAAGCTCAGGGTCACGTCGTCAAGGATCACCTTGTCGCCATGGGCCTTGCGAGCCTGATACATCTGGTAGATAAACTCCGCCATATGCCTGTTCTATCCTTTCTACCTGCTGTTTCCCTATTCTTGTTTCGCTTTAGTGGAAACGAAATGAAAAACCAGCTCTGAAACTTAACGAAAAAGGGGCATGGTTGCCCATACCCCCTAATACTACCTGGGAAAAGTCCCCCGGAACATACTATGAACTGCGTACGCTAGTTTTCCGCAACCTTAGCGAGCGGCTCGCTGCGATTTGCGCCACAGCAGATACGAGTAGACGTAGACGGCTCCGGCCGAACCAAACGCCAGCACCGCAATCACCGCGGCGACGACTTCACTCGAAAGCACCGCACCTGCCACGCCCATTACGATGAGGCCAGCACCCAGCACCATAAAGCAGGCACCGCCAAAGCGCTGCGTACGGCGCCAGTTCTCGGGACCGGCAAGCGCCCAGGGCGTCTTGATACCGAGCGTATAGTTCTGCTTCACACGCGGCAAGTAGTTGCCTACGCCGATGAACAGCAAACCGACAACACCGGAAATCAGCACGTTGACCGAACCGACCGCCGGCACCACGCCCCACACCGTAAGCTCTCCCAGCCAGCTTATGGCGCACATGAACAAGGTGAAGGCGATTACGTAGCCCTGATAGAACTTGCCCGAGGTTCGATACGCCTCGCCCTTGGGGTCGACGCGCGGCACCACGTAGAACATCGCGAGAAACACCAGCGGCAACGCGCCGAGCGCGGAGGCCATCCAACTGGGACCCCAACCGTCGACGGCACCGCTCGCTCCCCAGTGCGTGGGAATCTGCGCCGGCAAGCTCGGCATCACCATGAGGTGCGCTACGACATTGGCGACGCACAGAGCGACCAGCGCAATCCACACGCGCGACGATACCCCCGTGGGGTGAATGCCCTTGTTTTCGTTATTCATCCTTATCACCTTCTGTGTTTGTAAAGCCCATAAACCAGCCAATTAAATCCTGCATGACGGTGGTGTTTAAGCTGTATACGATGTTTTGGCCATGGCGCTCATCGGTCACCAACCCGGCGTTTTTGAGCGTCGCCAAGTGATGGCTCAGTGACGGCTTACTGATGTCAAAATGCTCGGCAAGCTCTCCGGCCGTACAATTGCCCTCGTGCAGTAGTTCCAAAATGCGCCGCCGCGTAGGATCGGCAAGCGCCTTAAAACCCTCTCCCGGCATAGGACCTCCTCTCATCATTTCGTTCGACGCGCACACTATACTCGATATTTAGATGTTTGTCTAATTATCTAATACAGCAGCTTCTATAGAACATTCGTTCGTATTTAGCTACAATGGAAGTTGAAGCAGATGGGCCAGCTCCCTCTACCCGAGAAGGAGATGGACTATGAGTATTGACGATGTCCTGACGTTGTTGTTGCTTGTAATCGCGGCTGTGGAGCTCGGCATCCACATTGGAGGTCGAATGAAATAGCCGCCCCCGCGTAATGCAAAGACGGCCACTTCTCACGCTACAAACGTGTTTGGGAGTTGGCCAACCCGCGGCAACGGGTGCCATCTGCTTCAATCTTATGCGAATCCCCGCTTCATTTCAACATGCCCCAAGGCCTCAAATGGAGGCAGAATAATACCTATAATGGCGATAGCCAATTACGTTAATTACTTCCCCATCGGAGGATATCTATGACCGAAACCGCAGCCGCCGCTCCCGTCGAGACGCGCGACACCAAGCTCGAGATCATCATGGGGCGCGAGGCGCTCGACAAGCTCGCCGACGCCACGGTGTTGGTGCTCGGCTGCGGCGGCGTGGGCTCTAATTGCTGCGAGGCACTCGCCCGCGGCGGCATCGGACACTTCGTGATTCTGGATAAGGACGTTATCGCGCCCAGCAACATCAACCGCCAGGCCATCGCATTTCACAGCACTATCGGCAAGCGCAAAGTCGATGTTATGGAAGCCATGATCCACGACATCAACCCCGCTGCCACCGTCATCAAGCGCACCGAATACCTGCTGAGCGATAACATCGACGAGTTCTTCGCGAGCGTTCTGGAGCAGACGGGCGGCAAGCTCGACTACGTCATCGATGCCATCGATACGATCTCGGCCAAACTCACCGTTGCCAAATACGCCCAAGACCAGGGCATTCGCCTGGTGAGCTCTATGGGCGGCGGCAACAAGCTGCATCCCGAATGCCTGCGCTTCGCCGATATCTTTGACACGGTGCGCGACCCCATGAGCCGTATCATGCGCAAAGAGTGCAAAAAACGTGGCATCAAGAGCCTGCACGTTCTATTTAGCTGCGAGGAGTCGGTCAAGACTCAGCGCCGTGACCCCTCCAACATCCACGAGCGCACCGAGCTCGGAACCGCCAGCTTTATGCCGCCCATCATGGGCCAGATGATTGCCGGCGAGGTTATTCGCAAGATCAGTGGACGCGGTACCGAGCGCGTTCGCGCCGACGGCCAGCGCCTGGACTAGCAAGGCACACCGCGATGAAGCTGCAGTCCTTTGATGCTCACTGTCACCTCGACCTGATGGCCAGCCCGAACACCGTTGCCCACGAAGCCGCAGCGATGGGACTGGAGCTCTTTGATTGCGGCGTCGATCCACGCGATTTCGCGTCAGCATCCGAACGCGCCAGCAGTAGTCCCAACGTTATTGCAGGGGTGGGCCTCCACCCCTGGTGGATTGCCGACGGCCGATGCGGAACCGCCGAGGTCGGCCTGCTTTGTGAACTCGCCATCCGGGAACGGTTTATCGGCGAGGTCGGGCTCGATTTCTCGCCACGCTTTGCAGGCACCGAGGGAAACCAGACGCAGGCATTTGAACGGCTATGCCGAACGTTATCGCAGTCCCCGCTACCTGGACGCGTTCTATCCATTCACGCCGTTCGCGCGGCGGGAGCAACTTTGGACACTTTGGAGTCGAACGACCTTCTAAAGGACGTCCCCAACTCCCCCACCATTATCTTCCACTGGTTTAGCGGCACCTCAGATGAGTTTGTCCGCGCACGCATTGCGGGCTGCTACTTTTCCGTGAATGAACGCATGCTTGCGACCAAACGTGGGCGCGAATACGCGCGACAGATTCCACTTGATCGCTTGCTACTCGAAACCGACGCGCCGGCCGAACCAGACGCGGAAACATCCGCGCGACAGCTCGTCGATTCACTCATAAGAGTATCCGAGGTCATTGCTGCGCTTAAAAACTGCCCCGAGGAGAGCATCAAGTCGGTCGTCCTGGAAAATTCCCACTCCATTTTCGACTTCCGCTGACCTCGGTGGGCAAAAAATGCCAAATATGAGTACTGTTGTAAAACTGGTCACATTATTTTGCACCAAAACAACGACCTGATAATGTACAACTGTTCATTATCAGGTCGTTTTAGCATACCCAGGGACATATTAGACGGCTTTAAGTTGTCCGCAGACACTCAACTTGGACCTCAAGAGCCAAATTTTGCTGCTACTAAATTTGTGACAGTACTCATATTTGGCATTTTTTGCCCACGACCCTCAAGGGACATGCGAATCGCACAACGCAGCCCCCATAAGAGCGTGGGGCAATTCGGCGGCGCTATACTAGCTCGTGCATAAGGTCGCAATTTCGCGCATATAGCTCATCAAAGATACGGCGGCGCGATGCGTACAGCTCATGAGCGTCCATATCAGGCTCGATCGTTTGCGCGACCCCAAGAACCCGGGCAAGCTCACCCCATGATGAATAGGCGCCGCCAGCAAGTGCCGCCATAAGAGCATCGCCAAAACATGCGCCCACCGTAACCTTCGCAACCGAGACCTCACGACCGCAGACATCGGCAATCGCCTGCATCCATACCGGATTCTTAGTTCCGCCGCCCACGAGCATGATGCGCTCGATGGGAAGCCCGTGCTCGCGCTCGATGATGTCGACATGAGCCGCAACAGTGTAGGCGATCCCTTCCAAAGCCGCGCGGACCATATGGCCCCGGGTATGCCTTTCGGTCAGACCGAAGAACACGCCACGCGCCTCGGGATCGTTGAGCGGGGTGCGCTCGCCCGCAAAGTATGGAAGACACAGCAGGCCATCTGCTCCAGGACCTACCTGCCCGGCATCGTGCGCCATGACCTCATAGGCATCGGGGCCGCCGGAGTGTTCGGCATCCATGACATCGCGGTACAACTCGCGTCGCAACCACGCCGTCAACGCACCTGCTGTATTGGTCCCGGCGCAGATGCCGTAGGTTCCGGGGATGATGAATGTCCCTGGCCATAGACGAGCGTCATCGACCATATGGTCCGCCAAATAGATAAAGTAGGCCGTGCTCCCGAGTTGCACCATCATGTCCCCGGGGCAGAACACTCCAGTAGAAATCGCCTCGGCGCCCGAATCGCCTGTTCCGACAAGCACCGGCGTATCCCTCGCAAGACCGGTTTCAACCGCCGCCCGATCCGTGATTACGCCGGCGATATCGGTCGCCGCCATGACTTCGGCCATCTGGTCGGGACGGCAGAACCGCGCGCACCCGCGCTCATTAACCTGCCACGTCTCACGATCGTATAAGGGAAGGAAATCCTCGGCAAGGTAACGGTCGATCGTAAACCTGCCGGTAAGCTTGGCGCATAGATAGGACGAAGCCGTAAGAAACTTCGCCGCCCGCTCATGGACCTCGGGCATATTCTCCTTAAACCAAAGGACCTTAGGGGCGATATCCGACGAACACGGATCGTGTCCAAAGAGCTGGCGAGCGCGATCGGGACCATATTCGGAAAGAAGCTCGTCAATCTGCGGCTTCGAGCGAGCATCGACCCCGTAGAGAATTGCCGGAGCCAAGGCGTGGCAATCTTCATCGACTGGCACGCAATCACAGCCCAAAGCCGACAACCCTACGCAGCGGATCTGGCTCGCCTCGATGCCCGCGCACTCGATAAGCTCGCGAGACAGCCGGCAAAAATCACCCCACCAAATCGCTTCTGTATCGTGCTGATACCAACCATCCTGAGGGTTTTCGGTTTCATGTTGGCAAGATGCCTGCGCCACAATTCGACACTCCGCATCAATTAACACGCCCTTGGACGCACTCGTTCCAATGTCGATGCCAAGATAGTACGGCATGCCGCTCACTCCCCTCTCGCGGCACGGGCGGCAGCCATGAACCGCGCGACCCGTTCGGCTTCGACAGGGGCGTCGAGCTTGCCGTCTCGCTTGAGGCAGGTACCGACAAACGCGCCATCATAATGCGAAAACACGTCTGCAACGGTAATCTCGCGACATCCCGTTCCACATACCACCGGCACATCGCCAACACGGACGCGCACCTCGTCGGCAAGCTCGCCCGAAGCGCCGCGCCCGGCAGCAGACCCGCCAATAACAAGGGCGTCGGGTAGGCAGTTGAATACCAGCGAATCGGCAATATCGGGAGTCGATCGGTCGTTAAGGTACACCTCGCCCTCGCTTGTGATGAAATGGAACATCTTTAGGTCATCCAGACGCAGGGCGGCACGGCGGCGCATGGTGTGCGCAAAGTCACGATTGATCAGGCCAAGATCGCCAGCCCAGGCACCGCAGAAATTGCAGCGTGTAAACTGCGCCTCAACGGCGGCGCACAGCTCGATCGTGGCATCGCCGTCATAAATAGCCTCTGCACCCCAAGGGGTCGAGAAATCTGCGGCAAGAGCTCCGATGACATGCCCCATAGCGGCAAGGGTCACTGCCGACACATGCTGCTCGTAGGGCATCGATAGCTCATTGGTGATCAGAATGCCGTCCACGCCACCCGACTGCAGCGCTTCGAGATCGCGCTTGGCGGCATCGATCACGCGCGAAACGCTGCCGCCCGGATAATACAGAGGATCGCCAGGCAGCGGCTGCAGATGCAGCATGCCAATTACCGGTTTCTCGGTCCCAAACATCGAAGCCATAAACGACATGGTCAATCTCCTTTAGCTCGCCGACTCACAGACATCAACTGCTACTCGCCCAGCACCTCAACGAACACTTTTCGCTTCTGAGGTCCATCGAACTCCGCAAGGTAGATGTTCTGGGCCCCGCCACATACAATGTGGCCGTCTTGAACGGGGAAGAAGCAGCTATTACCGCAAATCATGCTCTTGATATGACCACAGGAGTTATTGCCCGTGGCACCATAGCTCGGCAAGAAATGAGCATGCGCATAGGGGGCATCGGGCGGGGCAATGCGATCGAGCGTCTCCATGAGATCGGTCTCCACGCACGGAAGCCCCTCGTTCACCACGATGCCGCAAGTCGTATGCGACAAAATAATCGCTGCCAGTCCATCGGTCACCGCACTACGCTCTATGGCGGCATGCACATCTTCTGTGATATCGATGAACTGGTCGGGCGCCGTCGATAGATAGCTCAATGTCTCGAGTGTCACCATGTCACTCATCACCTTTCAGAAAACGCAGCGCCGTACCGGAATACAGATTCTCCCGCGCCTCATCGCGCATGGGCACAGTATCAAGCGCCCGCTTGAGCTTGAAGGCGCGGAAGCGTGGCGTATTGCTGGCAAA
Organism: uncultured Collinsella sp.; assembly: GCA_900546455.1. Classification (GTDB taxonomy): domain Bacteria; phylum Actinomycetota; class Coriobacteriia; order Coriobacteriales; family Coriobacteriaceae; genus Collinsella. The sequence continues at coordinate 24,692 of URCS01000013.1, forward strand.
CATCACCTGATGAGACAGGGCACGCTCATACCACAGCGGTCCCATATCGACGGTGAAGAGCCGCTGCATCATTTCTTCGGGCGAATCGATATAGGTAATAGAGGCATCCGTATAGCAATTGGGATACTTGAGCAGCATCGCCACGGTCTCGCGCACCCAGGGCCAGCCAAAGTGCGTCAGGTTAAAGCGCACATCCGGATGCGTTGCGATGGTGTGCTCAAACGCAAGCGGGTGGCTTCGCGAAAGCTCCGCACCCGGCTCCCAGGACATACCGGCATGGAAAACCACCGGCTTGTTGTAGCGCTCACAGAGCTTGTAGAGCGGCTCGGCCACGGCATCATCGGGCGCAAAACCTTGCTTTGCCGGATGCAGGCAGAGCCCCTTGGCCCCCAGCTCGGTAAAGGCACGCTCCAGCTCATCGGCGGCGCCACTCACTTGCGGGTCCACGCTCGCGAATCCCCATAGGCGATCGGGGTGCGCGGCAACAAGCGCGGCAACCTGGTCGTTGGTGCCAAAGTGCCCGCCGCACGCCGTGGTCACATCGAGCGGCATGAGCACGCTTTTCCGCACATCGCAGACATCCATTTCGGCCACGAGCTCATCCCAGTCCATGGGGCCCATGTGCCCCATGCCAAACTCACGCTCCCAAAAACCAAAGCCGTCTGGCTCGTCGCCTGGCGTATAGATCTCGCCGTAGAGCATGGGCTGGACCAGCATATCGATTACCATCTTGCACTCCTTTCCAGGCTTTTATTCCTAGTACGGTTCGAACGACCCAATGACTCGGGACGAAAGCTCGGCACCGGCATGCATGCACGCCGGCACGTCAAGCCCATCCAGTACACCCTTGGTGAATCCGGCGATATACGAGTCGCCGGCGCCCACGGTATTGACAACCTTCTCGGCCGGCACGATCCCACATTCATAGAAGCGCTCACCGTCATAGGCGATGCTTCCCTTCTCGCCAAGTGTGGCGACTGCCACGCGCGGGCCCAGCTCCTGCACATGGCGCACCCAGTCGCGCAGCTCCGCGCTATCCTCCTCAAACGACATAAAGGCATAGTCAACGTAAGGAAAATGGTCCTCACAGGCGTATTCGGGATCTTGACTGAACACCGAAAAGTCCATGACGACGGTCTTGCCTGCCTCGTGCCATTCGGGCAGCAGGTCTAAGCAGTTTCCAAACAGGTCGGTATGGATGACATCGTGCTCCAGGATAAATGCCCGGTCATCATCGTTTGGTCGGTACGTTTCCATGACACCGTCAATCGCTTCGAGATGCACGCGGTCGACGCCGTCCTTCAACGCCATGAGCATCACCGAGGTATCGCCGTCCTCCACGCGAAGATGCGAGATGTCGAACCCCTCGGCAGCCAGCGCCTCGCGCATTTTGTCTCCGTACTCGTCCTTTCCGACGACCGACACCGCAGATACCGATATGCCCATTCGCGCCAGGTGGATACCCCAGTCGATGCCATTGCCAGTCGGATAGAACACGCCGATGTTTTGGTACACGTCCGCACAGCAAAAGCCAGCTGCACATGCTTTGATATCCATAGTCTTCTCCAGCAATCAAAAAGGGGCCCACCCAAGGCGAGCCCCTATCCGAATTCCGATGTAATCTAGCGTCAGTCAGCCAAGGCTTCAGCCCCAAGCCTCTCAGCGCTTTCTCAGGCTACTCGGTGATCGGAGCTCCGTGGCCCCAAGAGCCCTCCATGCCGCACACGGTCGAGGCAAAACCTGCCGCAAAATCGAGCGCACGCTCAATGGCCTCAGGTCCGTCCTCGCCGCGCTTGGCGGAATCGAGATAGCACATCAGGAATGAGGTCAGGAACGAGTCACCGGCTCCCATGGTGTCCTTCATGTCCGTTACGGGCTTTGCCAGCTGGCGATAGTAGCGCTCGCCGTCATAGGCGATGCAGCCCTCGGCGCCCGCCGTTGCGGACACAAAGCGCGGGCCCAAATTCTTAACCCAAGCGAGGCGCTCGCGAATCTCATCCTCACTTGCAGCATCGGCAGCGCTAAAGAAGGCGAAGTCAACAAACGGGGCAATCTGCTCATAGTATTCATCGGTGGAATCGTCCGAGAAGTCAAACGATACGGTGATGCCTGCAGCCTTCAGCTTGGGGAGCTCGCGCTCGGTAAAGCAGTAGTTGCCCGAGTGGACTACGTCGAACTGCTTCATGTATGCCAGATCGAAGCGATCGAGCACATAGCGCGCATCGCCACGGATGCCGCCCTCGTTGGAGCCGAGGAATACGCGGTCGCCATCGACCACGGTCACACGCGCCGCGCCGTTCTCGCCAATAAGCTGCTCGCACTTAGCGAGCTCGATGCCCTCATCCTCGAGACTTGCAATCACATGCTCGGCAGCGGCGTCGTTACCAAAGATGCCCATGTACGCGGAGCGCGCGGCGCCGCACTTCTTGGCGTAAACGGCAAAATTCACCGCATTGCCGCCGGGATACATGGTATGGATATGCTCATAGCGATCGACGACGTTGTCACCGAACCCGAGCGCGTTCACGTTAAAAGCCATGGTATCCATCCTTCCTAGTACTCAACAACGCCCATGTAGCGGCGGAAGTCGGGGTCGTGATCGAACACCTTGCCGCGCGCTGCACGCAGCTCGCAGTTCATAGCGTAGAGCAGCACCGGATCCAGATAGGCACGAACGCTCGCCGGCACGGCCTCCATACCGTACTCCTTGGCATCAAGCACCATCAGCGTGTCGGTATGGGTCTCGAGGAACGCCAGGGCGCGCTCGTCCATAGGACGGCACTCGCTCGAGCCCATCTGCAAGAAGTAGAAGACGCCATCCTGGGTAGCCTCAAAGGGGCCATGGAAGTACTCGGCGGAGTGGATATAGCTGCAGTGCTGCCACTGCATCTCCATCAGCGAGCAGATAGCGAAGCCGTACGTCTGGCTAAAGTTGGGACCGCTGCCCAGGATATAGAAGAACTCATGCTCCTGGCAAAGCTTGGCGAAGCGATCGCCCAGCTCGGCATTTACCTTTTCGCGTGCGGGAGGCAGAATCTTATCCATTTCGGCAATACCGGCATACATGTCGGCGAGATCGGCGTAGCCCTCCTGCTGGTCGAGCAGCTCGGCCGCGAGCGACAGCGAGATACCGGCAGGAACTTCGGCCTGCGGAACGCCCTCGCCCCACGGGTACACCCAGGTGACCCACTTGCCATTATCGATCTTGGAACCGGCGCTATCGGTCTGCGCGATCACCGTCGCGCCCGCGGCAAGGGCAATCTCGCAGCCCTCGACGACCTCGGGGGTATTGCCGCTGTGACTGCAGGCAATGACCAGAGACTTCTCGCCCAGGCGACGGGGACGCATGATGTCGAACTCACGGGCCGTATAGATATACGAGGTGAACGTCGTCGCCTCGCGCTGCAAGAGCTCATGGGCCGGGATCAGATCGATCATGGAGCCACCGCAGGCGATCCAGTAGACGCTGTCGAACTTGCCCTTCTCGGCAATTGCTTCCTTAATCAGATCATGTGCGTTCATGTTTAGTTCCTTTCCAGCTTGGCCGGCCATGCAGGACGTGTCTTGCATGGCCGAGCAAAATCTTATCTAGTCAATCAGATATTTCTCGAATGCGGCCATGTTCTTGGCATCTGCCGCTGCCGGGTCATCGTAGTAACGACCATCCGTGATTTCCTGGCCCAGCATGCCGTCGAAACCATGGGCGTTGAGTGTGGCGACGAAGGCGTCCATATCGTGCTTGCCATCGCCCCACACCAGATGGCCATACGGGTCGCCGTCGATAAAGTGCATCTCGTGAATTGCCCCATCACCAAAGGCGGCAAACCAGTCCTCGAGCGTCTCGCCTGCAACGCCCATCGCGGTTGTATCAACCATGGGCTGTAAGTACGGGCTCGCGACCTCGTCAATCATGCGCTTCGCATCGGAAACCGTCGTCACAAGGTTGCTCTCCTCGGGACGCAGGCTTTCCATCGTAAGCACCAGACCGTGCTCGCCGGCATACTCCGCCAGAATGGACAAGTGCTCGCGGCTGCGCTTCCAGGCTTCCTCGCGGTCCTCGTCCCAGTCACCCCAACCCGAGTTTACGGACATGCGGTCGCATCCCAGCACCTCGGCAAGCTCGATGCCATGCTTGAAGTACGCCAGGCTCCGCTGCTCATGGAGCGGCTTACGAGCGCAATACTGCCATGGGTAGACCACGTTCTCGGGACAGAGCGTCCGATAGCGCAGACCACGGTCGGCGGCCTTTTTCGCCAGAACCTCGGCCTCAAAATACCCAGTGTGATCGAGCGTCACATGGGGCTCGGCGCACCACAGCTCGATGGACTCAAAGCCCAGGCGCTGTTGCGTATCCAAAAAATAGTCGAGCGACCACATGATGTAGTGGATGTTCATGCCCGCGATCTGCTCGCGACGCAGCGTCGGTTTGGTTTCAGGCATGCTAAACCTCCTTATTTCGGTCGAACACGATACGTCCGTCCGACATGGTCATATCAACAGCAAGGTCACAAGCATCATGGTAGTCAAGGCCAAACACATCGCGATCGAGCACACAGATGTCGGCAAGCTTACCGGCCTCGAGCGTCCCCAGCTCATCCTCGCGCATGAGGTCATATGCGCCCCCTACCGTCCACGCACGAAGGAGCTCGGCAATCGTCAGCGTATTGCCCTCATTCACGGACAAACCGTCGGCAAAGAAACCGCCGCATGCGCTAAATACTGATTCGCCCAAGCTCGGAATCAAGAGCGGGAGGTCGGTGCCACAGCACACCGTGCACCCCGCGTCTTCCATACCGCGACGGTTCCAGCTGCGCTGCAGTCGTGCCTCGCCGATCTGCCGACGCATCATCGACAGACAGTCCTCGCGTTTATCGAGCGTGAGGATCTGGGGGTAGACCTCGCAGATTCCGCCCAGCTTGCCAAACAGGGCAAGGTCTTCCGGATCAGAGTTCTCGAGGTCGGTAATCGCATGGCGTCGAAGCATGACTCCGTGTTCATCTCGCGGCAGCGAAGCATACAGCGCAACGGTGTGGCGAACGGCGCCGTCACCCTGACAATGAAGCGAGTAACGGAAGCCCTCGGCATCAATCGCGCGCAGCTCGTCCTCAATCAAACCCCACTCGGGCTCCTCGACAACCGTCTTGCCGGCAGCCCCTGCATCGGCCGTCTCCTCATAAGGATCGATCATCTCGGCAAGTCCTGCCCACACGCCACGATCGGTCATACGGTTGAAGCCCGAGAAACGAACAAACGGTCCCTGGAAGCGATCGCGCGCCGCACGAGCATAGGACAGATTCGCCCCGGCGCCCACCGGCTGCGACATCATGGAGACGCGAACCGTCAGCTCGCCAGATTCCTCACGACGCGCCATCTCGTCGGCAAATCCGTAATAGTCGTCGAAGGCCATCTCTTTGATAGCCGTGACACCGCGAGCGTTCAGCATCGCCATGTAATCAGAATACCCGGCGCGTACCTCGGGAAGCGCCAGGAAGTCCCGCATCATACGCCAGGTCTTCTCGGCGTAGCAGGCCTCGGGCGTAAAACCATAGCGCTCGCTGGCGGCGGCGTTGAGAACGCACGTCTCGGCACCCGGAGTAAAGCAAACAACAGGAACGTCTCCGAAGGCGTCGTCGAGCGCTGCCGCCGTTTTTTCATTCTCGGCGCCTTCGGCGAGCGATGCGGGAAGGTCGTGCCCAAAGGCGGCGGCACAATCGAGATGGGCATCCTTCCACAAACGCAGAAGCGCTACCACTTCGTCGACGTCAGAGGCTTCGGATAAGTCGGCTCCCAAGCTCCGCAACGCCCAGCCCGTATAGAACGTATGCACATCGACCAAGCCAGGCATGACCGTTCTGTCGCCACAATCGATCACCTCATCTGCCTGGGCGAGAAACGAGTCTGCCTCGCCAGCGCTACCGACGGCTTCAATCCGATTGCCGCGTACCGCGACAAAACCTTCAAACGGCTGGTCTTCCGTACCGGTGAAGACGCTCTTGGACGTCAGCACCGTCAAACGATTGGACATCGCGACCTCCTTACGCCGGAAGCATGCCGGAGATGGCGGTAATGACCAAGCCAAACACGACCATGAAGATGAAGAACTTCCAGATGGTCTTCCACCATTGGCCAAACGAGATCTTTGCCACGGCAAGGCCCGCCACCGTCATACCTGCCACGGGGCTAATGGTGTTAATGGTCTGGTTGGCAAACTGCAGCGCCGTTACGGCGGCTTCGGGGTTGAGGCCCATAAGCTCGGTCAAAGGACCCATGACAGGCATGGTAAGCGCGGCCAGGCCGGAGCTCGAAGGAACCAGGAAGGACAGGAGGCCAAGGACAACGTACATGAACGTGGTGTACACGGCGGCAGGGGCTCCAGCAAGCAGAGTGGCAAGTGCCTGAAGGATGGTGTCGATAATCATGCCGCCCTCGGCGATGACCAGAATGCCGCGAGCGATACCGATAACGACGGCTGCGTAGGCAAAGTCGGCAAGACCCTTAACGAACTCATCGGCGATGGTCTGCTGGTCAAGACCGCCCAGGATACCGGCGAGCAGCCCCATGCCAAGGAACACGGCAGAGATCTCGTTCATATACCAGCCCTGCGTAACAAGACCCCACACGATAAGCGCCATACCACCGGCAAAATCAATCAGCACGAGCTTCTGGCGAGTGGTGAACTCTTCCTCGATGGAAGCATCGGTCACGGAGAACTCAATGCGCTTGAGTTTGTCGTCCTCGAACGTAACGGACGACTTGGGGTTCTTCTTGACGCGCATGGCATAGCGCATGGCCCATGCGATGCCGGCGGCGGTGAAAATAACCCATGCAACGGCACGCAACCACAGCTGCGGGTTGCCCTCGATGCCAATGATGCCCTGCGCGATCAAAACGTTGAACGGGTCAATCGTCGAGGCGCAGTAGCCCAAGTTGGGACCGAGGAAGCAGATGATGAATGCCGTCATGGAGTCATATCCGATGCCCATCATGATGGGGATGAAGATGGCATAGAACGGCAGGGCTTCCTCAGACATGCCAAACGTGGTGCCGCAAATGGACAACAGCGTCATCGTGATGGGAATAATCAGAATATCTTTGTTTTTGAGCTTCTTGATTACTCGGCTCATGCCAGCGTTGAGCGCATTGGTCTTCGTGATGATTGCAAACGAACCACCAATCAGCAAGACAAAGGCAACGACATCGGCAGCCTCCTGAATGCCCTTAGTGGGTGCTTGCAAAACCGCAAAGATGTCCTGCCCCAAGTTGGTGGTCTCGCCGGTCTCGGAATCGGTGTAGTTCTTGTCGACCTGTTCATAGGTTCCGGCAACGGCGACCTCACGCTCGCCTGCCGCAGTCGAGATCGTCTTGCGCTGGTATTGGCCAGAAGGAACGACCCAGGTTAAAACTGCAAAAACCACGATCAGCAAGAACATGATCGTATAGACGTGCGGTAATTTGAATTTGAAACGTCTGTTTGTCTTCTTCGCCTTCGTATCTGACATAGATACCTCCAAAGAACCCGAGCCTTATCGTGTCTCGCTTTAACGTTCGCGCAATGCAAACGTCCTATGACGTTCTATAGATTATCAGCGTGTTTTTAGCACTTCAAGGATATTTCGGACAGGTTGCGAAGACTCGGGTGAACGGTCGTTCAACGGCGGCGAACGGCAAAAACGCCCGGCAGGCAATTTAGCCTGCCGGGCGTTCTCTTGATCAACGTCCTAAATATCAAAAACGTAGCGCGATCCTACAATCCGCTGTCGGCCGATGATAAACGGCCGCTGCTGCTCGTCATAGAAATATGCCTCCATATAAAACAGAGGCTCTCCCGTGGGAACGGACAGCAGCCGGGCGACTTCGGGTGACGCACACGCGATCTCAAGCGTGCACGGCTCGGTGCGAGCAGGCCCGCGACCCGTCTGTTCGCGCACGACCTCGAAAATTGATTGATCGGTAAGGTCCGCCTTCGCCAAAAAGGCGTTGTCTTCATAAACGTACGTGTTGTTCTCGAGCATCACGGGGATGCCATCGGCGGTGCGCACGCGTTCGATGCAGATCAGCTCCGACCCAGCAGGAACGCCAAAAAACTGCGCTTCGGTAGCATCGGCCGGCAACACTTTTCTTGAGACAATACGCGCCCCGGGCTCCATCTCGTTGACGCGGCAGGCGTCCGAAAAACTCTGAACGTCGTCCTTCTGGCGGATTTTACGCTTGAGCTTGGGGGCGTTTACAAACGTGCCCCTCCCCTGCTGCTTGGTTAGGTAGCCCTGCTGCACGAGCTCCTCAATGGCCCGCCGAACGGTAACGCGACCAACTTTGTAGCTTTCGGCCAATTCGAATTCATTCGGTATCCGAGCGCCCGCCTTATAGGTACCAGAATTGATGTCATTTTTGATGATATCGATAACCTGTTGATATAGCGGGATTGCCGCTTTTCCGTCGGTCAACCCTTCAGTCGATGGCATTTGCCCTCCCCTGGCAAATATGGAATCAATAATCGGTGCGGATTACGCATCGCCAGTCCTACGCAAGCTCCAGCAGCTCCGGCAGCTGGTCGATGATCTTGTCAGCGGCATCCTGGCTAAAGCCGAAGCGCTCCTCGCGTTTGGCAATCACCGTCAGACCCGCTCGCTTACCTGCCGTAATGCCAGGGACAGAGTCCTCGACGCAGCAGCAACGGTCCGCGGGCAACCCCAGCAGATCCAGCGCATGCAGGTAAATATCGGGCTCGGGCTTGCTCTCCTTAAACTGCTCGCCGCTCACCACGTACTCAAAGGCATCCGACAGACCGCACGCATCGAGCACTTCCTCGATGCTGTCCATGGGAGACGAGCTGGCCAGCGCCACGCGAACGCCGCGGCGCGGGAGCTCGCGAATCGTCTCCACGGCGCCCGGATTGATCAGGGTCTGATAATCGCGCGGTCGTTTATGTGCCCACTCATCCCAGCGGGCCAATGCCTCCTCGCCGGTAAAGTGCCCCTTTCCGGCGCGCTCAAACCAATCGACCAGCATATGCAAAAAGAACTGATGCGAGGTGCCAACCTGCCCGTTCAACTCCTCTTGGGTCAGGCTCAGCCCAAGCTCTTTGGCAAACGCAGCGGTCTCCCCCAGGTAGTAATACTCGGTATCGACGATGACGCCGTCCATGTCAAAGATAACGGCGTCGAACGGAAATGCGGACACGGCACCCTCCCTAACAAAAAGGCGCCCGCAAGCGGACGCCCGAACCATGCACTATCGGCGATTCTAACCCAGCAGCTTGTCGAGTGCCACCGCGATGCCGTCTTCGTTGTTATTGGCGGTCACCATCTGGGCCACGGCCTTGACCTCATCGACGGCGTTACCCATGGCAACGCCCGTACCCGCCCACTCGATCATGGACTTGTCATTCTGGCCGTCGCCAAACGAAACGACCTCGCTGGCATCGATGCCAAGCTTGGGCAGAGCGCCCTGAAGCGCACGTGCCTTATCGATACCAGGCGCCGTAAACTCAAAGTACCAATCTGCCGTGAACATGCCCGAAAGCGTCTCGGTAAAGGGCGCGTACATCTCCTCGTGATGTGCCTGCAGATAGGCCGGATCGCCCGCGGTAAGCAGCTTGTCTACGGGGTAAGTATCCGCGACCTCATGAAGGCTCTCGACCTCGCGAATCTTAAGATCGCACGCATCGCGCTCGTACTTGACGATGTTCTTCTGCGAACCGTCCGGCAACGTGATCATGCAGCGATACGAGTCCACGACATGCAGGTCGCGACCGAGCGAGATCATGGGGATCACGTCAAAGTTGCGCAGGTGGTCGAGCAGGCGGTGCAGCTCGTCAACCGGCATAGCCTGGTCAAACAGCACCTCGTCGGTCTGGGCATCGACAACGTGCGCGCCGTTAAAGGCCACGAGCAGGCCATCGTGATTCTGAAGGTCGAGCTCCTGCGCCAGGGCATGAAGGCCCCATGCAGGACGGCCCGAAGCCAAGATGAGCTTGATGCCCGACTCCTGTGCCGCGAGCAGTTTCTCGCGCGTGCGCGGGCTAATCACCTTCTGGTCGTTGGTGAGCGTACCGTCGATATCCATTGCGATGGCTTTGATTGCCATATATGCCTCCCTGCATTGAGTTTGCCGCGCACCATCATATCCGAGCCGAGCATCCCCCGAAGAACATTTTTGAAAAAGATACTTGCCAAATCGCTGGAGCCTGATTAAGTTAAAGATGACCGCAACGTTGGTCACCATTTGATCGAGCATATTCAGTTTCAGTTTTCAGCGTGTAAGAGAAAGAAGATCGGCATATGAACACCAAGCATCTTTTATCGACAACTAAATAACGGAGCAAGACCGCCCGAGGCGCTCGCTAACGTCAGCTGTCCCGTCTAAGCACGGAGCACGCCCATCACCCGGCAAACGTCCTTCGAGCATATTGGCCCCATAGCACCCAATCCAGCACATCAAGAACCGCAAGCACATCACCAACGACACCCAGCACATCACTCGCAAGCAAGCACATCACAGATTGGAAACGCCATGAACACCCATCCCCAAACCGCCGGCACCGTCCTCCAGGCCCGCATCGACCGCGCCCTACACGGTGGCTACGACGCCAGCTTCGCCGCTGCCACGATTGCAAACTTCGCCTTGCTGTCCATCGACGAGGCTCTAAGTAACCACGAGTTTTCGGCGAATCGCTGTGCCGAGATCATGGACGATTCGGCCGTCCGTGAGCTGACCGACCCTTATCTCGGACCCCACGGCAAGACCGACGGCCCGTATACCATGGGCCATCTAGCGCATATGATCACGGCACTCGATACCAAGTTGCGACTCGACATGGACGACGAGACGCGGATGACATTGATGGATCATCGATACGATCTGCAAAACGCTCTGACGCTTCCCATTCACGACCTCGCCATGGGTCTCAACGCCTTGGAGGCGCGGCACCAGCAGGCAAACTGCGGGCAGGACGATACGGCAGACCCATCGGGACCACCCAGTATCATGGTGCTCGACCGCGAACGTTACAACCGCGCAACCGCCCGATTCCAGGCCGGCCCGACGACGGTTCGCACCCTTATCGACATGCTCCGCATACTCAGCCTCAATCGTCTCTTCGACGGTTATCGAGCATTGGCGCCTGTTGGCCTTCGCACCCAGACAGTCCGGATTATCGATATCCAGCAGCGGCAGTTCGAGCGCTACCGCGATGAATGGGAGATGAGCCGAAGCATCGTTCACTTCTACCAGAAGCGCTACGACCCCAACGAATTTCCCGATGATCTCGAGCGCCAGCTGCACCTTGCCTACACCGCGCCCATTGCCACGCTGATACGACTTGGCGCATTCGACGAGTCGCTGGCAAAAGCCGCCGACCGCAAAGTTACAACGGAGCTTGAGCGCAGGCTCGATCGAGCCTTTGAGCTTTAGCGCCAGCTTCACCAACCCTAATAGAACCTCGTCCTACGTTAAGAAAGGAACCTTCATGGACACCACTCAGACCCCTGTCATCAGCCCGCTCACGATGCGCGAGTCGGCTCGTGGCATAACGCTCACTTCCGTCTACGACGAGATGCTCGCCCGACGTGAGCTTTCCGTCGTGGGCGACATCAACAGTGCGATGGCACACGATCTGTGCCAGCAGATTCGTCTGCTCGAGGCCGCAGACCCCACGGCCCCCATCACGGTCTTTGTTGCCAGCCCCGGCGGCAGCGTGCGCGCCGGCCTCGCCATCTACGACACCATGCGTCTCTCGCCGTGCCCCATCCACACCGTCTGCCTGGAGTTTGCGGCCTCTATGGGCGCCATCATCTTCATGGGTGGCGACGAGCGCCGTATGGCGCCCCATGCAGAACTCATGATTCACGACCCGCTCATCCCGCAAGGAGCTGGGGGCTCGGCCCTAGCACTCCAGGAAACAAGCCGGCGTCTCATGCAGACCCGCAAGGCCCTGACGCAAATCCTGTCTGATCGCAGCGGCCTTTCGGCCAAGCGTATCCAAACACTCACGGCAAAGGATACGTACCTTTCGGCCGAGCGCGCCGTCGAGCTCGGCTTTGCCCACGGCATTCTCACCTCCACCAAGGAGACCGCCCATGTCTAACCTCAACACAGCCCTGCATGCCCCGGCCCCCACCATCCTTGCGCAAGCCCACGCACTCTCGTGTGATACGCGTCAAACGGGCCTCAACAACAATATGCTCGTAATCGGGCCTTCGGGCGCCGGCAAGACCCGCAACGTTCTTAAGCCCAACCTGCTGCAGATGAATGCGAGCTATATCGTGCTCGACACTAAAGGGACGCTTTGCCGCGAAGTCGGACCCGTGCTTGCCGCGCACGGCTATCGTGTGCAGCGCCTCAACTTTGCCGATCTTGACGATACGGCCACCATGCCCAAGGACGTCGAGCAATGCGGCTACAACCCGCTCAACCACATCCGCCGCACCAAAGACGGCAAGCCCAACCAACAGGACATCATCTCGGTCGCCAAGGCCATCTGTCCCGTCGAGGACCAAACCCAGCCGTTTTGGGACCATGCAGCAGCCAACCTGCTTTCCTGCCTGATCGCCTATGTGTGTGAGCAGCTGCCCGTGGAGGAGCAGACGTTTTCATCGGTGATCGACCTTTGCGAACATCTCCAAGACCGCGCCACGGCACGCCTCTTCGACGACCTGCAGACCACCGACTCCACAAGCTATGCGCTCTCGCTCTGGCGGCGCTACTCCCCCACCATCACGGCCGAAAAGATGCATGCGAGCATCATGGGCATCCTTGCCGAAAAGGTCATGTGCCTGGGCTTTGATGGTGCACGCCGTCTGTACACCGATGCGAATCAGATCGATTTCGCGGCTCTGGGATGCGAGCGTCGAGCGCTCTTCGTCACCGTCAGCGATCTCGACCGTAGCCTCGATCCGCTCACCAACCTGTTTGTAACGCAGGCCTTCGCGGGACTCATCCGCTACGCCGACGCGCAGCCCGACGGTCGCCTTGCGATACCGGTTCGATTTATGCTCGACGACTTTGCCAACCTGCAGATACCGCAAATCGATAACGTTCTGTCCATCATCCGCAGCCGCGAGATCTGGGCAACCCTACTGCTGCAGTCAACAAACCAGCTCGACGCACTCTATGGCGAGGCACGAGCCCGCTCCATCATGGGCAACTGCGACACGCAGCTCGTACTAGCCTTTCAGGACCCCGAGAGCGCCCGCGTCTTTTCCGAGCGTGCCGACGTGCTGCCCAGTACGCTCATGGCAACGCCCGTCGACCGTTCCTGGCTCTTCGTCCGCGGCCACGCCCCACAACAAGTTGAGCGCTTTAGGCTCGAGGATCACCCGCTCTATGTAGAACTCCCCGAAGCCCAAAACGCTCAGATTGAACCCTCACGCTAGCGGCGCTCGTCTTCCGGTGCGCCCTCGACGATTGCGATGCCTGCCGAGGCGCCCAGCGCGCTGGCACCCGCCTCGATAAATGCGAGAGCCTCCTCGTAGTTGTGGATGCCGCCAGCCGCCTTGATTGCCACGGCGTCGCCAAGCACCTCACGCATCAGCTGCACATCTTGGAGTTTGGCGCCGCCAAAGCTTCTGCCGGTCGACGTCTTAAGAAAGCCCGGCTTAGCCTCAAGGGCAATTTCGCACACGCGACGCTTGGCGGCGTCATCGCCATCCAGCTTGCACATCTCGACGATTACCTTATCGGTGATACCGCGCTCACGGCAAAAATCGGCGATCGCAGTCATCTCGTGCTCGATGGCGCCAAAGTCACGGTTCTCAACCGATTCCTGGTTCAACACGTAATCGATCTCGGTAAAGCCGCATGCGGCATACTCTTCGAACCTCGCGAGTTTTTCCTCAAGCGTCATCGTTCCCTGGGGAAAGTCGATAGCGCCGGCAAGGATGATGTCAGAACCCTCGAGCATGGCGCGACCCGTCGCATATTCCTGCAGATTCGCAAACACGCAACGGAAGTCATACTTCAGCGCCTTCTCGACATATTGTTCGAACGTGTCCTCGGGCGCGTCGATGTAGTCAATGTGCTTATTGATGGGCTTGGCAAGGGTCATGCTGGACCTCCCCTGTTCGGGACTGGCAATCGATTCGTGGTTTCGCGCGAAAAACCACGTTCAATGTACGCCCGTAAAACATGTAGCGCACTTGCCTTCCGGTAAGTGGTATGAAATTAGCCGTAGAAGTATATTGCTAACGTCGAAGAGCGTCGTGAATCAAGAGCGGCCACCGAGCGCCATGTCGATGCGCTCCACCCCATCTAAACAGCAAAAGGGCCCGTATCCCAACGGATACGGGCCCCTTCCTGCTAAGCGCCAGCTTTAGCTGCGCAGATTACTTGCGGTGAGTGCGGTAGAACTCGATGAGCGCCTGGGTCGAAGCGTCCTGCTCGGCCTTGGCGGCGTCGTCGTGGAAGGCCGGGGTGATCTGCTTGGCAAGCTGCTTGCCCAGCTCGACGCCCCACTGGTCGTAGGAGTCGATGCCCCAGACCGTGCCCTCGACAAACGTGATGTGCTCGTACAGGGCGATGAGCTCGCCGAGTGCGAACGGGGTCAGCGTGTCGCCGAAGATTGAGGTCGTCGGACGGTTGCCCTCAAAGCAGCGGGCCGGGACGATCTGCTCGGGCGTGCCCTCGGCACGAACCTCGTCGGCCGTCTTGCCAAAGGCAAGCGCCTTGGTCTGGGCCAGGAAGTTGCCCAGGAACAGCTCGTGGACATCCTGGCCGCTGTCGGTCGCAGGGTTGGCAGTGTTGGCGAAAGCGATAAAGTCGGCCGGGACCACCACAGTGCCCTGGTGCAGCAGCTGATAGAAGGCATGCTGGCCGTTGGTGCCGGGCTCGCCCCAGAAGATCTCACCGGTATCGGAGGTCACAGCGCTGCCGTCCCAGCGGACGTGCTTGCCGTTGGACTCCATGGTGAGCTGCTGCAGGTAGGCCGGGAAGCGGTGCAGATACTGGCAGTACGGAAGCACGGCGTGGCTCTTGGAACCGAAGAAGTTGACGTACCAGACATTGAGCAGGCCCATCAGCGCGACGGCGTTGTTCTCGAGCGGGGTGTTGCAGAAGTACTCGTCGATGGCGTGGAAGCCTTCGAGGAACTGCTGGAAGCGCTCGGGGCCGAGCACGACGATCAGCGACAGGCCCACGGCGGAGTCAACGGAATAGCGGCCGCCAACCCAGTTCCAGAAACCGAAGGCGTTGGCGGGGTCGATACCGAAGGCCTCGACCTTCTCGAGTGCGGTGGAAACGGCGACGAAGTGCTTTGCCACGGCCTCGGCGTTCTGCTCATCGGAGCCGTCGATGGCGCCCTGAGCCTTGAGCTGCTCGAGCATCCAGGTCTTGACCTCGCGGGCGTTGGTGAGGGTCTCGAGCGTGGTGAAGGTCTTGGAGACGATGATTACGAGCGTGGTCTCGGGATCCAGGCCCTTGAGCTTCTCGGCCTGGTCGTTGGGGTCGATGTTGGAGATGTAGCGGCAGTCGATACCGGCGTCGGCATAGGGACGCAGAGCCTCGTAGGCCATGACCGGGCCCAGGTCGGAGCCGCCGATGCCGATGGACACCAGATGCTCGATCTTCTTGCCGGTAACGCCCTTCCACTCACCGGAGCGCACGCGCTCGGCGAAGGCATACATGCGGTCGAGGACCCCGTGCACGTCGGCGACGACGTCCTGGCCGTCGACGATGAGCTGGCCCTTCTCGCTTGCCGGGCGGCGCAGCGCGGTGTGCAGGACAGCGCGGTCCTCGGTAGTGTTGATGTGCTCGCCAGAGAACATGGCGTCGCGGCGCTCCTCGAGCTTCACCTCGCGGGCAAGATCGCACAGCAGCTTGACGGTCTCATCGGTCACCAGGTTCTTCGACAGATCGAAGTGCAGGTCACCGGCGTCAAAGCTCAGCTTGTTCACGCGGTCGGCGTCAGCAGCGAACCAGGCCTTGAGGTCGATACCTTCGGCCTCGAGCTTCTCCTGATGAGCCTCGAGCGCCTTCCAAGCGGCAGTCGACGTAGCATCGATAGGTGCGGCAACAGTTGCCATAGAGTCCTCCTCAGCATACGGGCGCACGCCTCCATGCGCCCGGACATTCAGATGCCACTATTCTAGCGCAGGTCAAGACTACAATCAGCGAGCGTTGCCAATCGGCCCCCAAACGGCAACCGATTAAAAAGGGACAGGCTTATTTTGGCAGGTCAAACGCTTTACCAACCAAAAATAACCCGTCCTTTTATGGCAAATATTAGGCCGCGGCGCAGATGCTACCGAGCAACTCACGCAGAGGAGACCCGATGCCCTCCAGCAGTTCGGGCGCGATAATGGCAAAAACGGGAACCTCACCGGCACCCACAACGGCGGGCACTTTTCCCTCGGAGACGATGCATCCATAAGGCACAAAGCCGTCCTCACCGGCATCGAGCGCCGCCATACGACGGGCGAGCTCGCGCGCAAAGCCGGCCGTATCGGCATCGCCGATCGCCAGGACAAAGTCCACGCCTTCGTCGGTCGCCAGGGTCACGGCTTCGTCGATCAGCTCGTCTCCCCCGTCGCCCCCGACCAAACCGCAGCGGAAAAGCACGCGCTCGAGCAGGGCGCGATCGAGCGAGCCCAGCGCCGCCGAAACGAGCTCATCACGCGTGTACTTGTCGCCTCCCAGCACGACCAGTGCCTTGGTGCCGCCATAGTGGGCAACCAATCGCCCGCACCAGCGAGCCACATCCCCATCCGCAACCAAGCGCGTCGGCATACCAAACCCATAGTTGACCATTATCCCCACAACCCTTCCGTGCGTATAGGCGGTATCAATCGTTAGACTCATGCTACGAAGCGAGGTTTTCCGAGCTGTTTCGCGCTCTTTAGAGCTGCGTTAAAAAACCCGATGCAACCGCACGACCATACCCGCCAAAGAGGGACAGGTTTTGACGATGTCCGCGCAAGCAGGTATTATCGAACATGTATTCGATAAGAACATGTGTTTGATGGAAGGACACGGATGGCGCACGAGCAGCACACCTATATCTGCATCGACCTCAAGACGTTTTATGCCAGCGTCGAGTGCGTCGACCGTGGGCTCGATCCGCTCACCACCAACCTGGTCGTTGCCGACGAATCGCGCGGGCGCACGACCATCTGCCTCGCCATCACACAGGCCATGAAGGACCTCGGGATACGCAATCGCTGCCGTCTGTTCGAAATTCCCGATGGCATCGACTACATCACGGCCGTACCGCGCATGCAGCATTACATGGAGGTGTCGGCGAAAATCTACGGTATCTATCTGGAATACGTCAGCCCCCAGGACGTGCACGTCTACTCCATCGATGAGTGCTTTATCGACGTGACGCCCTATCTGGACCTCTATCACACAGATGCGGAAGGGTTCGCCTGCACGCTGCGCGACGAGGTCCTCGCGCGCACCGGCATCACGGCGACGGTCGGCATCGGCCCCAACCTATTCCAGGCCAAGGTGGCGCTCGATATCACCGCCAAGCACGTGCCCAGTCGCATCGGCAAACTCGACGACGAAACCTTTCGCAAAGAAATCTGGCCCCACCGCCCCATCACCGACATCTGGGGCATCGGCCCCGGTGTGGCAGCCCGCCTCGAAAAGTATGGCGTCTACGACCTGATGGGCGTCGTGGCGCTCGACGAAAGCCTGCTTTACGACGAGCTCGGCGTCAATGCCGAATATCTCATCGACCACGCCTTTGGGCGCGAACCGACAACCATCGCCGATATCCAAGCCTATCGCCCGCAAGCAACTTCGACCACCACAGGACAGGTGCTCTCGAAGGGTTATGCCTACGAGCAGGCCTACACCGTCTTGCGCGAGATGGTCGACAACGCCGTGTTGGACTTGGTCGATAAGCACGTGGTCTGCGACAGTATCTCGCTCTTTGTGGGCTACGCGAGCGAGCGCGCTGACATACGCAGGCTTGATGCCAGCGGTACCGCACAATATGTGGACGGATGCGGACACCTGCGCTCGAGTACGTCGAGCATCGAACCTACCGCAACCGCCGGCCCCGAGCTCGCGCCCCGTGCTCCCAAGCCCGTCCAGCGCGATGACGAACGGCGCCGCCTGGTGCGCGAAGCGCAGGCAATCGATGGTATCTTTGTGGGAGAGCATGGCGGCAAACCGCGTGGTGGCTATGCCACGCTCTTTGCGCACTCCAACGCCTCGCGCAAGCTGCCCGAGCGCACCAATTCGTTTAAGAAGATCATGGGGTATTTCGATGACCTTTGGGCGCAGACTGTCGACCCCAAGCGACCGGTCAAGCGTATCAATCTGGGATTTGGCAACCTCATGCCCGAGGAATTTGCCACCATCGATCTGTTCAGCGATGTCGAGGCCGATGAGCGCGAGCGCGACCTGGCGCGCGCCGTCCTAGCCGTGAAAGGCAAGTACGGCAAGAACGCCCTGGTCAAGGGATTAAGCTTTACCGCCGGCGCCACCGCGCGCGAACGCAACGACCAAGTTGGAGGACACCGTGCCTAAGCCCAAACAACAGCCCGTGCGCCCGCCGACCGCCTTCGAGCGCCTGGCGGACCCCGA
>URCS01000014.1 GCA_900546455.1 uncultured Collinsella sp.
TTCGGGTTCACCATCCATGGTGGGGCGCGTTTCTAACGAAGCTGTAACGGCCGTTGGGCTCTTTTGGCGCCAGCCCTTCTCGACCCGTACGCCACTCATGGTATGTTTATCGCGATAATAAGGACGGAGGTGCCCGTGGCACGCAATAAGTACCCGGAGGAGACGGTCGAGAAGATCAGGGGTGACGGCCCAGCGAGTGTTATTTTGCGAGCTAGGCGCATCGAAAGCGACCTTTCGTGGTATAAACTACTTGCCGGAAGCCGCGGCTTTCAGAGTACGGCTTACGTGTACGTTTAACCTCCGTGGGCGACGGGGTGCCGCAAGGCGTAGAATATCGCCCACCTGTAGGGGCCTGCAGCGATGCGGGCCCCGCTTCGTATGAAGGGGGCGTAACCGATGAAGATCGTATCCATCTCCCAGGACTTCTTCGACCTCGTCGAGGGCGACCGCGAGCTCATGCTTAAGCACAATCGCCCCTGCATCGTGGTGGTGAGGCTGCGTTTCCGCGGGAAGCGCAGGGGCTTCGCCGTGCCGCTGCGTTCCAACATCGCCCCTAACGTGCCCAAAGACCAGTACTTTGCGTTGCCACCCCGCCCCACGACGCGCCCCGGCTGCCGCCACGGCATCCACTACATCAAGATGTTCCCCATAACCAAGGCCTACCAGCGCCGCTTCAGGACCGAGGGCTCGGCCTACTACGAGACGCTCCAGCGCATCATCGATAGCAACACCAAGCGCATTGTCTCCGAGTGCCAGGCGTACCTCGACCGCTACGAGCGCGAGGGAAGGCCCCGCTTTGCCGTCGACATCGACCGCATCGTGGGGCTGCTGGAGGGCGAGAAGTAGGGCACCTCGGCTCAGTCTCGAGCCATGCGGAGTCGCTCCGCATTTTTGAACGCCGCGTGTGCGTCCCAAATACTTGAGAAACAAGCTGTGAAGTGCGGTGGCGCGCCCGTGCCCGTGCATAGCCGTCGCCATCAGCGTCTACGCGGCGTCGGCTTCAAGTGGAACTGGCGCCGCTGCTGTATATGGTTTGCCTTGCTGAAAATGGTGATCAATGCCCGCGATGCTTCTGCTTGCG
The DNA here is from genome assembly GCA_900546455.1 of uncultured Collinsella sp. Lineage (GTDB taxonomy): Bacteria > Actinomycetota > Coriobacteriia > Coriobacteriales > Coriobacteriaceae > Collinsella. Next base: position 1,082 of record URCS01000014.1, read on the forward strand.
CTTCAACTTTCGCTGCTCGAAGCGCGTCTCCGCCTCATCCGCGCGACGCTGACTTCTTGCTTGAGCCGACTCCCGCTTCATCGCTTCCCGCTGTGCCGCGAGCGCCTGTTGTGCTTTGGTGCTCACCGCGGGCCGTTTAAGGGCTTTCGCTGCCTCGCGAGCGCGCCGCTTGGGGTTCTTCGCGGGCTTGCTCGCCTCGGTCGAATCGTGATCGAAGAACGAGAGCTTCGCCCATTTGTTGACGACGAATCGCAGGATCTCCTCAGTGGACGGTTCTGCGCCGAAGACGATGCGGGCGACGCCGTATCTGCCGTCCTCGACATGCTCCGCCAGCCCGACCCAGAATTGGCCGTCGTGATATACGGTCAGGGTGGACGACACGCTGATCTGCATGGCTGGTTCCTCCTTTATGTAGATGACCATGCAGAGAAGGGACAACCAAGGAGGCAGGTTACTGATGCGGACTCCCGCACGCCCACGACTACCCGACGGGGACTGTGTTTTCATCTCTGGTGGTTGGATTGTAGCACGTGCGAATGCGCCCGGCATCGCTGCTGGCATGGCGCTACTGGGATTCGCTCCTCGATGCATCCTTGTGCACATTGCCTTCTCGGTTTCGAAACTTTAGAAATAATCGAGTTTCGAAACCGAGAAGGAGTGGATTATGGCTTGGGTAGACCGCAATACGTACCGACTCCACCGTGTTGGAGAGGCTGGCCGAGTACATGATGGACAACTCCGGCAACCTCAACTCGCCCAACAACATCGCCAACGTCCTCGACGCCAACAGGGTTCCCATCAACCACGTCACCGTCGGGCGCTATATCTCGTACCTCCGCGACGCTTTCGTCTTCTATGAGGCGAAGCGCTACGACATCAAGGGAAAGAAGTACATCACTAACCGAAGAGGACTCCTCACCGAATTCCCTTGAGATCGGGCGGCATTATTGAGCGTGGGCGTTATCGTAGGTATCTTTGATTTCTTCCGGCAAATTGTTGGGAATCAGTGCCTTCACTCTATCCTCGTTGCCATCTTGAATCGCCTGCTCGTAGTACCAGCATTTGAACTTCAGCATGTCCAGCGCGCGGTTCATGTTCTCGATCTCCGACTCCATATGGGCCTTCCGCTCCTCGAACATGGCCTTGCGCTGGGGGTATGTTGATGGACCCTCTGCACACCATTCCATGAACAGCCGGATGTCCTTGATCTCCATTCCCGCCTTCTTCAGGCATTCGATGACCCGAAGCGCCTCGAGTTCCGTATCGCCGAATCGGCGAATGCCGGACGTCCGCTCCAGCCCCGGGAACAATCCCTGCTTGTCGTAATACCGCAGCGTGGAAACGGGCAGACCGAACATCTCCGCTACCTGTCCGATTGTGTACATGGTCCCTCCGGACAAATCTCGAAATAACTCCTTGACCTAAAGTTAGGTTTAGGTATTACCTTTATTTTCGTCAATATAAATTGGGAGCGCAAGGGATTTTCGCCAAAGGCGCACGCTTGCCGGAACGGTATTCGCCGGCGGCTTGAACAGCGTGGGCGAAATCGGCGGGCATCCCGCTCTTGAGCGGGCGCGACGAATGGGCACAGGAGTCTAGGCGCGGCTTAGCTGGACGGAAGCAGTTTTGCACTCAAAACCATCGACAGGAGGAATCGAACATGACGATTAAGCAGACGGCGGGCAGAGATGCCCTGGGGGATTTTGCCCCCAAATTTGCACAGCTCAATGACGATGTACTGTTCGGCGAGGTATGGAGCCGAGAAGACGGGCTTTCCCTTCGAGACCGCAGCGTGGTGACGGTGGTCGCCTTGATGGCACAGGGGCTGACGGACTCTTCGTTCCAATATCATCTGATGTCCGCAAAGAACAACGGGGTGACCAGAACGGAGATTGCGGAAATCCTTACGCACGCGGCGTTTTACGCGGGATGGCCCAAGGCGTGGGCGGCCTTCCGCATGGCGAAGGAGGTCTGGGCGGACGAAGACGCTGCCGACGCAAAGGAGCAGCACCAAAACGAGATGGTCTTTCCTATCGGTGTCCCCAACGACGCGTTTGCGAAGTACTTTATCGGGCAAAGCTACCTCGCGCCCCTTTCCACCGAGCAGGTCGGCATTTACAACGTTACGTTCGAGCCCGGCTGCCGCAACAACTGGCATGTCCATCACGCCAAAAGCGGTGGCGGACAGATCCTCGTCTGCGTGGCCGGTCGAGGGCTTTACCAGGAATGGGGTAAACCGGCACAGGAACTGCGCCCTGGCGACGTGGTCAACATCGCTCCGGGTGTGAAACATTGGCACGGTGCGGCGCCCGACAGCTGGTTCTCCCATCTCGCGGTGGAGGTTCCGGGCGAGGAGGCCTCCAACGAGTGGATGGAGCCCGTGGACGACGAGCAATACCTTAAAGCGACCGACAAGGAGGCTTAAATACCTTCGTCACCCGCGCCGCCGCGAGCAGCGTGCGCAAATCGGCCCGAATCGCCTCCGCCTTGTTTCCGAGCTGCAACGGGGCCGAGTCGCCCGAGATGTTTACGCTCAGTAGGTGCGCATCCGGTAGCTTTGCGGTCATGCTCCAGAACGGGAGCGTGATGATGCCGGGGGTCATCTCGCCCACGCCGAGCTCCAGCAACAGCACGCGGCTACTACCACGCTCGCGCACGAAGTGCTCATATCGTTCGAGGCTCTCGCGCCATGCCGTGCCCTGCAAAAACGTGTCGTCGCGCACCCACGGCACAAGCTGCCAACCGCAGTGCGGGCATCGGGGGACATCCTCGCTGCGGATCTCGAACCCCGCCATGCCTGCGAGCATGCGCTCGACGTAGGGACTCGCATCGAAGATCTCGTCGCAGCATGGTTGCTTGCACTGAAGGTGTGCGAAGCTTCCCTGATAGTTGCAGGTCCTCTCGGCAGGAAACGTCTTCTCAACCTGGGTGTCCACATTGGTGCTCAGGATGAAGTAATCCTTATGGCCGATGAGGGACCGCAGGTCGAGATAGGGCTGCGAGGCAGGCTCGCGTAGCATGAAGTCGATGTATCGCGCGTAGTAGGCCCATTGCTGCTCGAGGCTGGGGTAGAGGTGGTAAAAGCCGTCAAAAAGACTCTTGAAGCCAAAGGCTTGCTGCCAGTCCGCCATTCCTGCGCGCGCCATGCCTGCGTGGTTGTAATGGTTGAACCCGGCGGCGCTCGACATGCCAGAGCCGATGCCGACGATGATGGCGTCGGCATCGTCGATAAGGCTTCGAAGCCTATGTGCTTCTCTTTCTAGGGGCGGCATCGGGCGATCTCCTCGAAAGCCGGGGCCATATCGCCGTCAACGAGAATCGTCTCGCACGATGCATCGGGCGCCATGGCCTGGCTGTAGTTGAACACGATGTAGGTGGCGTGCTCGCAGGCGTTCGCGATCTGGGCGAGCATGCGCTTTATGACGCCGTTGTGCAGTCCCACGCCAAGTTCGAGGATGGCGACCCTGCCGTTGCGATGGGTGCGTACAAGGCGCTCGAGCTCCTCGAGCTGGGCTGTGGCGAGGGCGTCTGGACGGGCGAGACGCCGCTCGTCGATCGACGTGCGCGTGCTACCCTCCGTTTCGAGAATGCGGTTCTCGTTGAACCCTGCACGTGTGAAGTGCCCGTCGATATTACACGTGACCACGAAGGTGTCAGCGTGCTCCGTAAGACGCCGTAGCCCGTTCATGAGCGGGCTGGGCTCATATTCGAGATATTCCTTTTGATGGAACCGCTCGACCCATCGGCGTCGCACGCTGGCATCCGGGGAGGCGAGCCCCTGCAGTATGCAGCCGATGCCGTCTGCTTGGGCGAGGTCCCCGTACGCCTCCCGGAAATGGGCGTCGGCGCAGAAGAGGTTGAGTCCTTCCGCCATGTCGAGTCCGTTGCTGGCACCGATGATGACAAGATCCGCCTCGGCTAGCGCCCTGCTTATGCGAACTGCTTTCGCCGTTTCCATGCACTACCTCCCCAGCGTCTTACGCACGTCGGCGAGCACGTCGGCGATATCGGCGCGAACGGCGAGCCCCCGATCCTCGATCGCGCGGGGGAGAAACTGCGTCTTGTTGTTTACGGCGATGTAGCTGGCCTGCGGTAACTGCGCCGTGAGGGCCCAGAACGGCTCCTGGATAAACGCGGGCGTCATGCGGCCCACACCCAGCTCGAGGAAAAGGATCCTCTGCTGCGCGTGTGCGTCGAGCCAGTCGGACACCTTGCGGTACTGCTCCTCGTAGAGCTCACCCTGCAGGAAGTTACCGTAGCCGCGAACCCAGGGGAACGCCTCCGCCCCGCAGTGCGGGCAGCGCGGCACGAGCTCCGTCGGAACTTCCAGGCCGTCTCCCATGGCCTCTACCATACGAGAGACCGGCTCGATGGCGTCCCATACCTCGTCGGTACAGCAACGGGAGCACTGGAAGAAGCGGTGGTCGCCTTGGATTTCGGCCACCTTCTCCCAGGGGTAGAGCTTCACAAACTGCGTGTCCTGGTTGGTGGTGAGTACGAAGAAATCCTTCTCGGCGAGAATGGCGTCGAGGTCCTTGTAGGGCTTGCGCAGCGGGGCGTTGAGCGTAGTGTCGAGGAAGGTGGCGAGGTATCCCCAGCGCGCCTCGGCGGTGGGCCAGCGGTAGAACGACCCCTCGAAAGCGCCCCTGAAACCGTAGCGCTCGGCGAATTTGCCGAAATGCCTGCGATAGGTCACGTTGTCCTCGTAGTAGAAGTCGCCGCCGCCCGCCGCGGAGAGCCCGGAGGCCCCGCCCACCAGCACGCAATCGGCTTCCTCGATCATGCGGGCGAAGTCCTTGATTTGCTGGTCGTAGGGCTCGGGCTCGCGGTCACTCAGCTCATAGGGCGTGCCGCTGCTGCGGTAGGCGGCCTGAAGGGAAAACGATCGGTTGGTGAGCTCGACAACGAGCTGCTCGTATAGAGTCACTGGATACCTTCTTTCAGCTATTATGAACAGGTGTTGATAAAAAGTATCCATGTTGATTTGTGCGAGAGCAATGAACAGCTTTGATGCGCTGTCGATAAACAAACGATTGCTGGGCATTGTCAAGCGTTGCAATTGGAGGGGCAATGGAATCGGGGAAGATCGATCGTCGCCGACGCTATACGCTCTCGGTCATACGGGAGGCATTCTTCGCGCTGCTGGCCGAGGTCGGCTTCGCGAAGATGACGGTAGCGGATATCTGCCGCCGCGCCGATATCAATCGCGGCACGTTCTATCTGCACTACGAGGACAAGTTCGCGCTGCTCGACGCACTTATCGACGAGGCCCTGGCGGCGGCGCCGCCGATCGAGGGAACGGAGGCGGGCGCCCTCTGCCAGCGCCCGCCGGCAAACGATGACTATTATCTGCTCTACTCGGATGACGACGCGTACGCCCGGGTGGCGCAGCGCGTCGTCGAGCGCGGCGCCGAGCAGATGGTTCCCTCGATCATGGAGGAAACTGGGCTTTCGCGCGAGGACGCCTATCTGCTCTTCGTCCACAACGTCCAGGGAAATCTCGCGGTCAACCGCCTGCTCGGTTGGAGGCGAGGGTCCGAGTTCGCCCACGCCCAGGAGCTGCTCAGCGCCTATTCCGAAGGGGGCATGCGGGCGGTATCGGCCCCTTGCACACCGATCGCGAATTAGAACATGATAGCGTCGTCGGCCGTGAAGGCGTCGAGGGATCCCTGCTTGACCTGAATGCAGACGTATGTGATGCCCGAGTCGGATGCGGCGCGGAACTGACGGTGTGCGGCGGGGGAAATGCGCAGCCAGTCGCCGGCTTCAAGCTCGATTTCCTCACCGTCGATCGTGACCGAGCCCGCGCCCTCGAGCACGCCATAGATCTCCTCGTTTTCCTTGTGTGCATGGACGAACGGAATGCCAGCGCCGGCGGGAAGGTTGTTGACGCTCACCTCTGCTCCGGTAAGTCCGAGCACCTCGTGCAGCTCGACGCGGTTCTCGTCGCCGATGTGGGTCTTTGCATAATTGGCCATAATGGCTCCTCTCTTTGAGGTTGATGTACCTTGCAGGCATCTCCTGCGTGAGCTATATTCAACGCGAAGGCGCATGCAAATACGAGTACGCACATATTTGTAACTGCGTACTTTTTTATGAAACCGGTATGGTCAAGGAGGTTGGGTCTCCCGTGATGGCGAAAGAGGAACTTCCGGAGTGTCCGGTCGCAACGGCGGTAGCGCTCATTGGTGGCAAGTGGAAGCTGCTCATTATCCGTAACTTGCGCGTACGCCCCTGGCGTTTCAACGAGTTGCGCCGCGACCTTGAGGGAATCTCTCAGAAGGTGCTTACCGACAGCCTGCGGCAGATGGAGGATGATGGGCTGGTCTTTCGCCACGACTATGGCGAGAATCCTCCCCGTGTTGAGTATGGCCTTACCGAGCTCGGCCGCCAGATGATGCCCATCATGGACTCGCTCGCAGGCTTCGGCGCTTATTACAAGACGGTCGTTTCGTAGCGGACGCTCTGCTTAGGGGGCGGAAAACCGCTACGAGGGTGCTAACGAAGACCTGTCCCGAATCAACGTGCGCCTGCGGCATGAAAGAGGGGAATCCTATGAATATCGTTGTGTTGAGCGGTAGCCCGCGTAAGGGCGCCAATACCGACACCATGGTCGAGGCGTTTGCCGAGACCGCGCGCGAGGCTGGCCATACGGTCGAGGTCGTCCGCGTTGCCGGCAAGAAGATTGCTGGTTGCCTGGGATGTCAGTACTGCTTTGCCCATGGGGGCGCCTGCGTGCAGAAGGACGACATGGCCGACGTGATCGAGTCACTGAAAGGCGCCGATATGGTTGTCTTCGCTTCGCCTATCTACTGGTTTGATATCACTGCGCAGGAGAAGGCCGCCATCGACCGCCTGTACGCCTTCGGTGCCACGGGCTTCCCGTTCACCAAGACGGCCCTTTTGCTCGATAGCCACAGCGAAGGCGTCTATGATGCGGCGATCGCTATGTACAAGTCAGCTTGCGCATACTGCAAGTGGGAGGACCAGGGCATTGTCACCATCAGCGGTATGACCGAGCGCGACAGCATGGCCTCCTCGCCCAAGTTGGAAGAGGTGCGAGAGCTCGCTCGCAAACTCGCCTAAGGACAAGAAGAACGCATGGCAATCGGTGTTGGTGGAAATGCTTGCTGCCCTTACCAAGAGGAATGCTGATTGCCATGCGTTGATGCTTCCGCGGACAATTCCGGCGTGCTAAAACGCCTTCTCGTTCAAGAATTCCCTGAACGCGGGAATGTCAAAGCCAACGAGACCACGCCCGCGCTCTCCAATGACGCCGTCCTCCAGGAGGCGGCGTTTGTATTGGCTTGCGTAGTTGCTGGCGACGCCCATGCGTTTGGCTATCTCCGAGACCCTGCTGGGGCCAGAATCGGGCAGCATCGCGAGCAAAAACTCAATGTCTTTATCGGAAAGCTCCCGATAGGTCGTTTCGAGAATTCGATCGCACAGCTCCATGCGGGCAAGCAGAGAACCCTGTTGTACATCAGGTGCACTGATTTTGGGCGAGTTCTCCGAAACATCCCATGTGCGATATCCGACGAGCTGCATCATATAGGGAAATCCGTCGACGGCCTTCACGGCATCTTCGAGCGCTTCTGGCGTGATTGAGCGGCCTCCGGCCTCAACGGTTTTGCGGAATGCGTTTGCAATTTCAACGTCAGTGATTCGTCCCAACTGATGATATTGGGAACGCCTGAGGAATGAGACGGAATCGTTACGCAGCAACGCCGATACCTTGTAGGGCAGTCCTGCCATGAGTAGGGCAACTTTTTTACCTTCGCGTACAAAGTGCTGGTAAACAGAGGCAAATTGGAGCATTTCTTCGAGATCGACGGTGACTTCATCGATGGTGATGAGAAGTCCGATGTCATGTTTTTCGAGTTGCTTAAAGATGCCATTCATGCGCGTGCGCCAGTTGCCCTGAGCCTCTTGAGCATATGTCCAATCGATGCCCACTGGGCCAATTTGAACACCGTTTATGCGCGCGTGAGGCTGTGAGAGGTAGCTATCTGCGGCTTCTTTGGTTCGCTCGATAATATCTTCGAGCATGCCTGGCATGGCGGAGACATTTGCTGCGATCCAGTCGTGTTCAAGCGCCGTTTCTGAAAGGAGCGAGAGAAGCGCCGTCTTGCCCGTTCCCCTTGCGCCAGTAAAAATGGTCGACAGGTTGGGATCTCCCGGGCCGTTGATAAAGCCACGGTTGATGTCACGCAGGATATGCTCGCGACCCGCTAGAAAGGGAGGGACGCTTCCGAACGTCGGGGTAAAGGGGTTCTTGCTGTACTCCATGGTAGCTCCTTTGCAAGTTTTGCTAATTTTTGCAAGTTTTGCTAATTTTTGCAAGTTTTGCTAACGACTGACCAAAGGGCATCGAAGCAGTGACGCTGACATTTTTTACGCAGAAAAATAAGCAGAAATCAATTTATCTGCGTTAAAAAATGGTTGAGAAGAAAAACGACGAGTCCCGGGCGCAATGCCGTTGCGTTCCGGGCCTCGTCGCTTTGCGAAGTATCTAACGATCTCGTTGCCGTAGTACCTAATCAAACAAACTCGGCATGTCGTTTTCCTTCATGAGGGCGCCGGCGGAGGGCAGGCTCTGCGCGGTGAACTTCTCGGCCGAGACGCCGGTGCCAAGGATCTCCTCGGTCGTGCCGACGGTGGTGACCGAGCGACCCTTCTTGGCCGTAAAGGCCTGGACGCCCTGCGTGTTGGTGGTCGTCTTGGTCTTGAGCAACGAGGTGTTGAAGTTCATCAGGCGGTAGTCGCTCGAGACCAGCGCGATGTCGCGATCTTCCTTGAGCACCTGGGCATACAGCAGCTTGCTGCCACTGTAGATGGCGTTCTTGAGGCGCTTGCGGTTGGTTTTGGTGACGTATCCAGAAAGCGCGACGCGCACCACGCGGCCGTTCTCAAAGACGAACAGCACGTCGGCCTTGTAGTCCTCGGGGTCGATGACCCAGATGACACTCTCGTCGGGTTCCATCTCGAGGTCGGTGGGCAGGTACGAGCCCAGCTGGGCCGACTTGGTGTCCTCAAACGCCGCAACCTTGCACTTGTACACCTGACTCTTGTTGGTAAAGACCAGCAGTTCGTGGGTGTTGGAGGACGGGAATTCGATAAAGGGTTTGTCACCGTCCTTGTACTTGAGCGTGGTCGCCTTCTTGAGCACGCGGTCCGTCATCTTCTTAAGGTAGCCATCGCGCGAGAGCATGATGGTCACCGGGTACTCCTCGACCTCGGGCTCCAAGCTTACCTCGATGACCTCGTGGGGCTCGATCCTGCCCGTGCGGCGCGGCATCACGTACTTCTTGTTGACCGCGGCCAGCTCGTCGCTGATGACCTTCTTGATATTCTCCTCGCTGGAGAGGATCTCCTCAAGCTCGGCAATCTCGCCCTCAAGCTTGGCGATGTCCTTGGTGCGGTTGAGGATGTACTCCTCGTTGATGTTGCGGAGCTTAAGCTCGGCAACAAACTCGGCCTGGGTCTCATCGATGTCGAAACCCTTCATAAGGTTGGGCACGACCTCAGCCTCGAGCTTGGTGCCGCGGATGATGGCGATGGCCTTGTCGATGTCGAGCAAGATTGCCTCGAGGCCGTGCAGCAGGTGCAGGCGCTCGGACTTTTTGCCCAGGTCAAAGTTAATGCGGCGACGCGTGGACTCAATACGCCATTTGACCCACTCGTGCAGAATCTGGCGCACGCCCATAACACGGGGATAGCCGTCGACGAGCACGTTGAAGTTGCACGAGAACGAATCCTGCAGTGTGGTCGAGCGATAGAGCTTGGCCATGAGCTTGTCGGGGTCGACGCCGCGCTTAAGGTCGATGGCGATGCGCAAGCCCGAGAGGTCGGTCTCGTCGCGGATATCAGCGATCTCCTTGACCTTGCCCTCTTTGGAGAGCTTGACGATGCGTTCGATGATGACATCGGTCTTGGTGGTGTAGGGGATCTCATAGACCTCGATGATGCGCTCTTCGGGGATCCAACGCCAGCGGGAGCGAATCTGGAAGCTGCCAAGGCCGGTCTCGATGATCTTCTCCATCTCCTCGCGGCGGTAGATAATCTCGCCGCCGGTCGAGAAGTCGGGCATGGGCATGTACTCGAGCAGGTCGCAGTCGGGATCCTGCAGGTAATGCATGGTGGCGGTGCAGACCTCGTTGAGGTTGAAACCGCAGATGTCGGACGCCATGGCGACGCCGATGCCTTTGTTGGCCGAAACCAGAATATTGGGGAACGTGGTGGGCAGCAGGCGCGGCTCCTTCATGGCGCCGTCGTAGCTGTCAACGAAGTCGACCGGGTCCTTGTCGATGTCCTTAAAGATCTCGGCGCTGATGGGGGAGAGCTTGGCCTCGGTATAACGCGAGGCGGCGTAGCTCAGGTCGCCCGAATAGTACTTGCCAAAGTTGCCCTTCGACTCCACGAAGGGGGCGAGCAGTGCCTCGTTGCCGGTGGCCAGACGCACCATCGTCTCGTAGATCGCGGCGTCGCCGTGCGGATTGAGCTTCATGGTCTGGCCCACGATGTTGGCGCTCTTCTGGCGCTCGCCCTTGAGCAGACCCATCTTGTACATGGTGTAGAGCAGCTTGCGGTGCGAGGGCTTAAAGCCGTCGATCTCGGGGAACGCACGCGAGACGTTGACGCTCATGGCGTAGGGCATGTAGTTGACCTCGAGTGTCTGCGTGATCGGCTGGTCGGTGACCTCGGAGTGCAGGCCGATGACGTTCTCGGCGTTGACCTGCTTTTTCTTTGGCTGGTTCTTCGTCTTCTTCTTTGCCACGATTTCCTCTTGAACTTCTTAAGGGCCGTCGTTATCGATTTGCTGCTACTGCAGGTCCAGCTGGTCCAGGTATTCCTTGCCGTGCTCGGAGATATGGCGCTTGCGGCCTGCCTCGTCGTTGCCCAGCAACAGGTTGAACATAGTTTCCATCCTGGTGACGTCCTCGGGCTCCACCTTGATCAGACGACGCGTCTCGGGGTTCATGGTAGTGAGCCACATCATGTCCGGATCGTTCTCACCAAGACCCTTGGAGCGGTTGATGGAACACTTCTGGTCGCCGATCTCCGTGAGGATGCCGTTCTTCTCGAGCTCGGTGTAGGCAAAGTAGGTCTTCTCTTTGCAGTTGATCTCGTAGAGCGGAGACTCGGCGATATACACGTAGCCCTCGTCGATGAGCGTGGGCACCAGGCGGTAGAGCATGGTGAGCACGAGCGTGCGAATGTGGTAACCGTCGACGTCGGCGTCCGTACAGATGATGACCTTGTTCCAGTTGAGGTTGTCCAGGTCGAAGGCGCCAAGGTTCTTGATGCGCTTGTCCTTGATCTCCACACCGCAGCCCAGCACGCGCATAAGGTCCATGATGATGTCGGACTTAAAGATGCGCGGATAGTCCTCTTTCAGGCAGTTGAGGATCTTACCGCGGACGGGCATAACGCCTTGGAACTCGGCATCGCGCGAGGTGCGAATGGCGCCTGCTGCCGAGTCGCCCTCTACGATGTAGATCTCGCGACGGTTCTTGTCCTTGGAGCGGCAGTCGATGAACTTCTGCACGCGGTTGGCCATGTCGGTCTTCTGCTGCAGGTTGGTCTTGATGCTTTGACGCGTCTTCTCGGCGTTCTCGCGCGAACGCTTGTTGATGAGCACCTGCTCCATGATCTTGTTGGCGGCGTCTTTGTTCTCGATCAGGTAGGTCGAGAGGCGTTCCTTAAAGAAGGCCGTCATGGCCTGCTGGATAAAGCGGTTGTTGATGGCCTTCTTAGTCTGGTTTTCATAGGACGTTTGGGTGGAGAAACAGTTGGTCACCAGCACCAGGCAGTCCTGGACGTCCTGCCATTTGATGCCGCTCTCGTTTTTGTTGTACTTGCCCTGTTGCTTAATGTAAGCATCGATGGCACTGGTCAGAGCGCTGCGGGCGGCCTTCTCGGGTGAGCCACCGTTCTCGAGCCACGATGAGTTGTGGTAGTACTCCTGCATCATGAAGGTGCGCGAGAAGCACATGCACGTGGTGATTTTTACGTTGTAATCGGGCAGGTCCTCGCGGTCGCGACCGCGACGGTCGGCCTCGATAAAGAAGGGCTCGGTAAGGTAGTCGGTACCGACCTTCTCGAGCACGTAGTCCTCGATGCCCTTGGGATAGCAAAAATCCTCTTCGGTAAACTCACCATTGTCGCCCTCAATACGCAGGCGGAAGGTCACGTTGGCGTTGACCACGGCCTGGCGGCGCATGGTCTCGCGATACCAATCGTGGGGGATGCTGATCGAGGTAAAGACCTCAAGATCGGGGCGCCACTTGATGGTGGTGCCGGTGCGGTTCTCGTCGCTGGGCTCAATCTCGAGTGCCTTCTTTTTCGGACCGACGACCTTGCCCTTCTTAAAGTGCAGGGAGTACTTGTTACCGTCACGCCAGACGGTAACGTTCATGTATTCGGAGGCGTACTGGGTTGCGCATGAGCCCAGGCCGTTGGTACCGAGCGAGAAGTCGTAGTCGCCGCCCTGGTTATTGTTGTATTTGCCGCCGGCGTAGAGCTCGCAAAAGACGAGTTCCCAGTTAAAGCGCTTCTCGGAGGGGTTCCAGTCGAGCGGGCAGCCGCGGCCGTTGTCCTCTACCTGAATGGAACCATCGCGAAAGGCGGTAAGGGTGATGAGCTTGCCGTAGCCCTGGCGCGCCTCGTCAACGGCGTTGGACAGGATCTCGAAGGCGGCATGCGCGCAGCCGTCGAGTCCGTCCGAGCCAAAGATGACGGCGGGACGCAGGCGTACGCGCTCCTCGTCCTTGAGCTGGCGGATACTGTCGTTACCATAGTTTGCGGTGTTTTTTGCCATACTCGCTCTCTCGGTGCTCCTTTGCTGCGTTTAAGTCATATAGATAGTCAAGGTAGCATAGCCCAGCCCATAGGCGATTCCAACCAACACGAAATCCATCGAACAATCGTTCGATTAGATAATGAATGCTTGGAATGCGGGAGGGACCTGTCCTGTCCTATCCAAACATCTGCGGCAGGTCGATGAAGACGGTTCGATCGCTTTCGCCAGCTTCGAAGCCCGAACGGGAGAAGAATCCATAGCGATGGCACTTGAGTCCCGTTGCCTCGACTTGGGCGATTTCCTCGTCGACCATTTTTTGCGTGATGGGGGATTTGCGGAACTTTGCTTCGTAGAATGCGTAGCCCTCGGGGTCTTGCGTTACCACATCGAATTCGCCGCTCGTTTTGTTTGCGGGGTCGTCGTACCAGTACTTGCCTATGGCGTCGAAAGCCGGTTCGATCTTGCCGGTCCTGTTCTGCCGCACGAGGTATTGACGGCAGATCTCCTCGAACATATGAGGAACGTAGTTTTCCTCGAAGTCTTGGAAGACGTGACGATCATAGAAGACTTCCGGGTCGAGCAGCTGACGCGCTGAGGCATTGCGGAAAACATAGCGATAGTAAAAGAGCGAAAGCGGATCCACTACAAAGTAGCCAGACTTGCGCTTGTTCGTAGGGTCGTTGATGGGTGCACGCTTTTGGACGATTTCGAGTGACATGAGCTTGTCGAGCACGTCTGCCATGGCCGGACCGCTCGAGACGTGCGACTGTGCCAGCACGTCCCCCCAACGGGAGTAGCCTTGTGCGAGAGCCCCGAAAACTTCGTTGGCGTTGGTCATCTTCGAGATCTCGGCGTTGAGATAGGACGGCACCTCGCTTTCTAAGCGGGCGCCAGGTTCCGTGACGAGCTCGATGATGTTGTCGCGTACGCTTTGGGATTGATCGATGAGGCGATTGTAAAAGGGGATACCGCCAAAAACGCTATAGAGCCGCACCTTGTCCTCGGGCGAGAACGCGGGATAGAACTTCGCAGCGTCAAAGTAATCCATGGGCTTAAGCTCAAGCGCGAGATCAATTCGCCCGTAGAGGGGGCTTTCATGCTCGATGAGGGATTTCATAATCTCAACGTAGGAGCCGCACAGGACAATGTTTAAACGTGAGTCTTCCCTGTGGACGTCGATTGAGGTCTGAAGAATGCTGTCTAGGCCTTTAACCGCATCTCTCAAGTAGGGGTATTCGTCGAGAACGAGGGTAATGTTCTTGTCTTTAGCTTGGGCAAACAGAAATTCGATGAGCTCGCGGATGCCTGTGAAGGCGAGCGGAGGAAAGCTCAGCGCTTCAGCAACAAGGACGGACAGACTCTCGAGGTTGTCTGCCTCGGAGGTTTGGCGGCACTCGTAATAGACCGTTGCGACGTCCGACAAATCGGTTAGCGCCTGCTTGATGAGCTCACTTTTTCCGACGCGACGCCTGCCGTAAATGAGAACATTGCGCTGCTCGGGTGCTTTGAGCGTTTTCTTAATACGGGCGAGCTCACGCTCCCTGCCAATAAATTCCACTTACTCGGTTCCTTCCGACTCGGTTTTGTCCGAGTTAATTGTATCGCATGGATCAGTTTATGCTCGAGTTTACTCGGACAAAACCGAGTCGGTTCTGCCCGAGTTAATTTGAAGGCGGCCGAATGCGTCTTGCTGCGTTTGCGGTTGGATACGTTGTCGAAAACGTGTCGTGCGGATTGTTGGATCGAATCGAACATTGGGACATGCGTCTCGTTTTGTGGGCCGAGGGTATGCGAACTGGGGCTCTTTTGGTCTGAAAGGGGGTCTAACGGGGCGTTATTTGGGCCACGGGTCACTTCGCCGGCGCCGTGTTTCATCATACGCTCATAGTGGAAGCCGATGCCACGGGTCGACGTAGGCCTTGGGCAACGGATGAGCTGCAAGCGAAAGGAGCGGTGAGGATGATGAAGCCCATGACGAAGAAGCTGCTGTTAGGAATTCCCACCGTGACGCTTTCGGCCGTGCTGGCGTGTACAGTGGCCGGCTGTGGCGGTAGTGCTCCGAGCGGCTCGGCTGGCAGTTCGGGCGGCAGCGCGCCTGTGCAGGAAAAGCCCAAGGCCTATGATTCGCAGACGGTCGAGGTAGCAGGCATTATCTATGAGTCTGTGGCTCACGGTACGTTCTATCGCGGTGACGCTAAGCTGCAGGACGGCTTTTACCTGCACGTCAAGATCACCAACAACAATGCAAAGAACAGGACGTTTAACTCCTTTAACGTGCATGCTGCCCAGGGCGATCTTGAGGCAGGCGACCCGTTGTTTACTTTTGGCAAGGCGGCCGTGCTCGACTACGTTGCAAGCGAGGCTCCCGATGAGCTTCACGAGGGCATCGATCTTTCCAAGAGGCCAGATATCGGCCCGGGCGAGACCGTTGAGTACGTGTATTTCTGGGCGCCCAAGACAGCGTACTACGGGTCCATCACTGTCGAGTTCGTAGACGCTTACGCCCCCGCCAAGAATCATGAGGCCATGCACTTTGACACCACGGGATGCGAGACCAAGGAGTTTAAGGCGGCCGGCGGCGTGGCCGATTCTGGAGACGCGGCCAATATGACCGGCATCGATTGCGCGTCGTACAGTATCGAGGCCGCCGATGGGTACACGCTGGATTCGTCCAACGAAGAGCACGAAAAGGCAAACTTCTTCCACGACGAGACTGGAGGACGCTTGAACATCAGCATTTTCCCGCGCTCGCCGGAGGAAGAGGTTGCAAGCCTAGAGCAGGTCTACGAAGGCAAGGAGACAACAACCGACCAGGTCGAGTACAACGGCATAACGTGGCTGCGCTTTACCGGTCCCGACAACGGCCACACGCTGTTTGCGACGGCTCCCGCGACGGGCGAGACCGTCCGCGTGTCGATCGGCTGGAAGATCGACTGGGATGCTGCCGTGCCCATGATGGAGGCACTGAAGCTCAAGTAGCGGACTGCGATTCCCGTGTCAGGCGACTCAGGGCTGGCTCAGAGTTATCGGGGCCAGCCCTTTCTGGCGTGCGAAAAGCGGAGCAGTGCCTCGCGCGGTTTCGGGTACAGCGGAACACCGTGCGCGCAGTGACAGACATGATTTTCATAATGACATGTAACTAGGGGCTAGCGAGGCCTATCCGAATTGACCTCATTGGCGGTGTCGGTTTCGAGTGCCGTGCGGCGGGCGCTGTAGGCTACGAGGCCGGCGCCTGCCAAGGCGAGTGCTGCAGCGACTGCCGTAAGGGGGACGTTGCTGTCTTTGCGAGAAGGTGTCCCGTGGCGGTAGTGCTGTTCGATGGCCAAAATGTCCAATTTGAGCGCGCGAAGGCGTCGGGCCCCCGGGACGCTTTCGATATGTCGGGCAGTCTGACCGCTAGCGCAACATGTGGGCAACCAGCTCGGCGCGAGTTCCGATACCAAGCTTGGCATACACTCCTGATAGGCGGTTTTTGACGGTACCCGGCGATACTCCCATATGGCGTGCGATTTCGGCGTTGGTCCACCCGCGACAGGCGAACATGGCCATGGTGAATTCCGTGGTCGTTAGATCGTCGGCCACGTCCTCGCCCGAATCGGGGTTGTGGATGCGCCGCCAGCCGTAGCTGAATCGATACGTAATCTCGATGATGCGTGCGAAGTCGTCAGGGTATTGCGTTTTTAGACACGCCTCGATAAGCCCCTGCAAAAGGCCGTGGTGCTCGCCGATGAGTTCGATAAGGCCGTCGGGACGCGCAACGTCCCAAGCGGCTCCGAAGTGTGCCTTTGCGGTGTCGATGTCCTTGAGGCTCATGCAGGCCATGGAAGCCGACAAGTGCAGGAACAGCTCCGAGATGGGATAACTTCCCTGTTTCATGATTAGGGCGTTTTCCGCCATGCCCAGGCTGCGTCCGTATTCGCCGCGCAGGTACAGGGCATGCGCCATCACGTAGCTGGCAAACAGGCGCAGGCCTTCGGGCAGATGCGCCGCAAGCGGATAAAACTCTTCGGCGGAATGCGGGGAAGGCAAGTGCAGCAGGACGCTCGCGGTGGAGGCGAATAGGATATGCGTGGCGTGGACGGCGGGCGATTCCTCGTCAGTTGGCGTATCGAGGATGCCCGCAAGGCAACGGCGGGCATCGGCGATACGATTGAGCGACAGACTGGCATATCCGCAGATAAGGCATGCGGAATAGCGCAGTGCGGGGTCGGTGGCGTCAAGATAGGGTCGTGCCGTCTTGGCAGCGAGGGTGGCCTGTCCGCGAAAGTACAGCGCTTCTGCCGTGGCGATGGTGCGCGAATCGGGGTCGGAAATGCCTGCAACCGCAGCGTCAATCTGCCCCGGCACAAAGGCAGTGCACATCAACGGCATGGGAATGCGCGGGTAGCCATCGCAGTCCATCTTCCATCTCCCATCAGGTGGCAACATTAGCAGCAATTGTACCCCTGCTGCTCGGGACTGGAATTTGTGGGTATCGCCTACGATTCTGCCGAACGTATAAAGGAAGACTAGCGGCTCTCTTGAACCCGAGGTCGAAGAGGGCGTTGCACAAGGCATATGGGGCCGAGCGGAAGTGGATCAAAAGAGCGTTACTTGACGTTTCATGCATAATGCCAACCGCCCCGCGACATCACGTTCGCAGCGCGCAGGGGCCGGAGAATCTTCGCGATGAGAGTTGACGTCTAATACCTTGCATCGTATAGTGTGTATAGCACAGTATATGACGAGAGGAGGTGTGCGGATGGAGGCACAGATGAAGCGCGGCTTCCTGGAGGCCTGCGTGCTCGCGGCCGTCTCCGGCGAGGAGTCCTACGGCTACCAGATCGTGAAGGACGTACCGGCGAGCATGGGACTCACGGAGTCGACGCTCTACCCGCTGCTCAAGCGCCTGGAGAAGGCCGGGTGCATCACGGCGCGCTCCGCCGAGCACAACGGGCGGCTGCGCCGGTACTACCGCATCACGGACGACGGGCGAGCGCGCATCGAGGAGTTCCTGGCCGAGTGGCCGTCCGTACGGGAGATTTACGCATACGTTGAGGGGGCGCACCATGACGCGCGATGAGTTTCTGGGCCGGTTGGGCGAGCTGCTCGCCTGCCTGCCGGCCGAGCAGGTGGAGGAGACCAAGGCGTTCTATGCGGAGGCCATCGCCGACCGCATGGAGGACGGTATGAGCGAGGAGGAGGCCGTGGCCGCCATGGGCGCCCCCGGCGAGGTTGCCGAGGCCAAGCTCGACGACCTGCCCGCCGTGCCGCGCGCGATCGCGAGGACGCGCCGGTGCAGCACCGCGCTGCTGTGGGTGCTGACCATCGTGGGCTCCCCGGTGTGGGTGCCGCTGCTCGCCGCCTTCGCCGCCGTGGCCGTCACGGTCTATATCTGCATCTGGGTGCTGGCGCTCTGCGTGTTGATCGTCGCGGCGGCACTCGGGGGCGCGGGCGTAGTTGGGCTCCTGCTTGCCGTAAGCGGCATCACCATCGGCCACTTCCCGTACGCCCTCGCCTCGGCGGGCGTGGGGCTCGGCCTCGTCGGCGTGGCGCTCTTCGTTGGTGCTGGCGCTTGGGCCGCCTCAAAACAAATTGCGCGCCTCTCGGCGCTCTGGGCGAGGAAGGCCGCCTCGCCCTTCTGGAAGGGTAAGGGCGAGAAGGGCGGCGCTGCCGCGCATCTTGCGGCGTAGAAAGGAGTGAGTACCATGACCAGCGCGAAGAAGATCTACCTCGCCGTGGCGGGCGGGCTCGTTGCCGCGGGCGTTGTTCTCGCGGGCATTGGCTTTATCGCTTCGGGTTTCGACCCGGCCGTGTTCACAACCCAAATCGACACGCGCGACAGCACCATCGTGCTCGGCGGCGTCGAGGTGGACGAATACGAGAGTATCCCGTTCATCAGCCAGCTCGCCAATCTGGGCGAGATCGACACCTCCGACGTCGCGGATCCCGCCGCGTCCTAGACGCAGCGAGCCCGGGCGCTCTGCCCGCCAAGCTGCGTAAGCCGGCGAAACCCGAACCTCAACCTCTACGCAACTGGCCCCAAGCCTGCGCCGATTCGCTCTCAGCGCCGCGCGGGGGGGCCGTGACGCATGCCCAAAAAAGTACGAGGAGAAAGGAACGCGCCGCCCACAGCCACGCCCTTCCGCCTTCACGGGGCCACGCAGGACCGGAAGCGACTGGGCCGTGCGGTGGGGCTGTGCTTGGATTGGCTACACTGATATGGCCAGATCCGTGAGGGGCGCGAGAGACGGGACTCCGGGGAGATCTTCGAGGAGGAGCGCCTCGACTGGAAGCGCGGGTTCAGTGGAGCATGAACCCAATCTCTGTCTCTCTTGTTTTTTGATTTGTTGAGAAGCCGGCATTTGGGGGCATTTTGGATAGCGAACAGTTCAAACAAGAAGCTGGGAAAATAGAACAAAGCCTGAGTGCCTTGAGAGTCGCCGAGCGCAATGCAGTGATTCCCTTCATGAACGGCGACTTTACCCAATGGGATCTATATCTGGCATCCTCCTCTGAGTATGCGATGAGACTGATAGACGGATTCATCTCCATGCTCGAGTCGAGGAATCTTGTTTGCGTCGCCCAGCTTCTCCGCGCACAGGTTGGAGTCTGCCTGCGGACATTCGCGTTATTCGCCGCCGAAGACCAGGATGACTTTCCCCCAAAAGGCTGCCAAGTACCATGGCGTGAGCGTTGGGGTAGCCATCATTCAGCGTGGATACATCCGGATGCGCATAGATCCAGACGATTCCAACGTTCTCGTATTTCCCGTGCAGGTAATCGAAGAGGGCGAGCGATACCATACAGTTGCCGCCGACGGTCATGACTCTGTCGGGGTTTTCTGCCGTAAGCTTCCTCTGCGCATCCTGAATCCCCGCCAGGACTTCGTCCTCGGCATAGATGCGAACTGCCTCCCATTTCTCATGTCCCAGTTTTGGGACGCGTTTCGCAATGCCGAGTGGGACCCCTGGACAGTCGGATTACGTGGTGGCCCCCTTTGAGAGGGTCACGAGTATCACGGTTCCGTTCTCGGAACTTGTTTCGACCTCTACCGTGCCACCGTGAAGCGCTGCAATCTCCCAAACGAGCGCTAGCCCGAGTCCTGCGCCGCCGTATGCCCTGCTGCGGGATTTGTCTAGACGAAAGAACGGCTGGAAGATGCTTTCTCGGTACTGCTTGGGTATTCCCGGTCCCTCATCTTTGACTCGCAGGAGCACATGGCTGTCGCTGTCGCTGATGGAGACGTTGACAGTCGAGCCGGAGCGGCTGTAACGGATGGCGTTTTCGACCAGATTAAACACCAACCGATAGAGGAGCGTATCACTTCCGATTGCCAAAGCGTCTCCGGCGCAATCGAGGGTTACGTCCTTATTTTCGGCAAGTGGCGCAAGGTCGGTGAGGACCTCTTCGGACAGGGGACCGAGTTCAACAGCGTCCCCGCAAGGAACGCTGCGGAGCTCACTCATCTCGAGCAACACCTTGGTCATTCGAGACATGCGCTCAGTTTGTTCTTGTAGCAGGCCGAGCAGCTCGGCTGTTTCGGGTTGCAAACCGGAGTGCTCGGAGATGAATAGTTCAATCTGTGCTTGCATAAGGGCGAGCGGGGTGCGCAGCTCGTGGGCGGCGTTGCCGGTAAATTGACGCTGTGCAGAGAACCCTTCGCCAAGACGGGCGATCATGTCGTTGAAAGAGGCGCTGCATCGTTGTAGCTCGGTGGGCACATCTTCACTGAGTCTGATTTCGCTTAGGTTGTCAGGCTGCACACGCTCAACCTGGTCTGCAAAAGCCCGTAGCGGTTTGAGTGCGCGGCCGCTCACAAAGTATGCCAGCACGCCGCCAAGGAGTGTGACTCCAGCCGTGATGCGCCAGGCTGTCGTGCCAAAAGACTCCTGTGCGTCGTTTACGACGATCGTAACCTCGTTATCGAGGGTCGCTTTCGTTGGGTCGAACGCCTGGGGCGAATCTTCGCTGGTTGCGGTAAAGGCCGAGATGTCACTGCCGATGGCATCCATGTAGCGCATACCCGTATAGCCGACCAGGCAGTTCGTCAGCACGCATGCCGCGCACGTGAGCAGTGCCGTCATAATCGTTATGCGCCATTGAAGCGAAAGCCTTTTCATTCGCTATCCTCCATAACGTAGCCCTCTCCAATCCGATTGCGAATCGGGTCGTATCCCAAAACGCTGCGTAGCTTTTTGCGGAGTGACGAGATGTGAACGCGGGTTGCGTTGCTAAAGCTGTTCACGCTGCTATCCCAAACGTGCTCGATAAGCTCCTCTTGGCTTACCGGACGCCCCTGATTAAACATCAGGTATTCCAAGATTCCCGTTTCCTTGCGCGTAAGAGATAGAGCCTCGCTGTCCACGGAAGCGATGCGCGCCTTGGTGTCAAAGCGGAGCTTTCCGCAGG
Source organism: uncultured Collinsella sp. (assembly GCA_900546455.1). Taxonomy (GTDB): domain Bacteria; phylum Actinomycetota; class Coriobacteriia; order Coriobacteriales; family Coriobacteriaceae; genus Collinsella. The sequence continues at coordinate 22,275 of URCS01000014.1, forward strand.
TTAAAACTATGTCGCTTTGTGTAAAGCGTCTGAGGGTAAGGCTGCGAATTCTTGCCGCAAGCTCGTCCAGATGAAACGGCTTGGTGAGGTAATCGTTGGCGCCGGCATCGAGTCCGGCGACTTTATCGGATACTTCGCCACGTGCGGACAGAATCAGTACCTTGGTCTCGCAGTCAGTTTCCCTAAGTTCCCTGAGTACGGTCATGCCGTCGATACGGGGAAGGTTGAGGTCGAGTACCACGAGGTCGAAGGCCTCAACGTCCAGTAGGTCGAGCGCCTCCTGTCCGTCGTGACAGCAGTCGACGCTGTACGCCAGGTTTCGCAAGCTGCGCGCGATTGCATCGCACAGTGCTCGCTCGTCTTCGACGATCAAAATACGCATAACAGTCTCCTTGCACATTCCAAATCGCGCTTAACACGGATTTTATAGTCGATATGGTCCAATGGTCGCGTAACGAAAGGAGTGGTCAGGTTGTTCAAAGCGGTAAAACCCGTGGTACAGGTCGCTTTGTTGATCGTCGGAATTGCCATGGTGTGCTTTGGCGTTATGCGTGGCGAGGCGGATGCCGTGCTGGCCAAAGCGATTAGGCTGTGCTTGGAGTGTATCGGAATTGGATAAAAGAGAAAACACTGCGTCGCATGTTTTGGCCCGATTTCGCGGATTCATTCAGGCGACGGCGACGCTCATCACCAACATTCACCTGCCAAACTTTGCCAAAGGCGGCATCTATCAGGGCGCGGGAAAAACAGTCTGCGTACCTGGGCTTAATTGCTATTCGTGCCCCGCGGCATCGGGTGCGTGCCCCATCGGGTCGTTCCAGTCGGTGGTAGGTTCATCCAAGTTCAACTTTTCTTACTACGTCACCGGTACGCTCATTTTGCTCGGCGTGCTGCTGGGACGCTTTGTATGCGGCTTTCTGTGCCCGTTTGGCTGGCTGCAGGAGCTGCTGCACAAGATCCCCGGCAAAAAGCTTTCGACAAAAAGGCTCAGGGCGCTTACGTATATCAAATACGTTGTGCTGCTGTTTGCTGTGGTATTGCTGCCTGTGCTGGTGGTCAACGACCTGGGGATGGGGGATCCATTCTTTTGCAAGTACGTCTGTCCGCAGGGCGTGCTCGAGGGTGCCATTCCGCTGGCGGCTGCCAACGCCGGCATTCGATCTGCGTTGGGACATCTCTTTACTTGGAAACTTGCCGTTCTCATTGCCGTGGTAGTGCTGAGCGTTTTGTTCTACCGCCCCTTCTGCAAATGGATTTGTCCACTCGGCGCATTCTATGCGCTCATGAATAGGGTGTCCTTGTTGGGGATTCGGGTTGACGCATGCAAATGTGTCTCGTGCGGCAAGTGCTCAAAGATTTGTCAGATGGACGTCGATGTGGTCCGCGCGCCCAATCATGCCGAATGCATCCGGTGCGGAAAGTGCATCGGGGCCTGTCCTGTCGATGCCATCAGCTATCGCTATGGCCTGGATGTGTCGGCGGAAAAGCTTCCCTTGACCGCCGATAAAAAGTAAACAAGCTTCGACAAAACGGAGGAATGACCATGAAGCTTTCTAAGATTGCGGCCCTGTTTATGGTGCCGGTATTGGCCTTGTGTCTTGTGGCATGTTCGGCGCCCGGTGGCAATGCGAGCGAATCCGCGGGCTCCGATCCTAAGATTGCAGAACTCACTGCGCAGAAGCCGACCAATGCCGACGAGGCCGCCGAGCTGTATGCGAAGCTCATGCAGAAGGAGAACGAGATCTTTTCGAGTGATAACGCGCTGTGGGAAAAGGTATTCAATGCGGCAAATAAAGACTCGGCAATGATTGAGGACGGCAGCAATTACGGCGATTTCCTGCTCAAGACCATCGACGGTGCCAAGGATGAGTTCACGGCGGATGAGCTTAAGACACTCAAGGCCGGTGCACAGCAGATTAAGGAGATCGAGGACAAGCTCGAGAGCCTGGAGAAGGAGTTCCCCGGCTGTGGAAGCACGCCGAGCGCAGGCGAGAGCGTCGACGCTTCGACCGCTGGCATGACGGCTGGTGCCAATGCTTCGAGCGAGGCGACGAAGTTCCCCAGCTTTACGGGCAAGGACCTGGATGGCAACGACGTGAACAGCGACGAGCTGTTCTCTAAGAACAAGGTCACCGTCATGAACTTCTGGTTCACTACTTGCAAGCCGTGCGTGGGCGAGCTGGGCGATCTTGAGAAACTGAATCAGGAGCTTGCCGATAAGGGCGGCCAGGTCGTGGGCGTCAATTCCTTTACGCTCGATGGCAACAAGGGCGAGATTGCAGATGCCAAGGACGTGTTGAGCAAGAAGGGCGTGACATATAAGAACATCTGGTTCAAGTCGGATAGCGAGGCCGGTAAGTTTACGTCAAATTTGTTCTCGTTCCCGACAACGTATGTCATCGATCAGAATGGCAATATCGTAGGGGATCCAATCGTGGGAGCCATCAGCTCTGCTGAGCAGCGCGCAGCACTCGACAAGCTTATTGACCAGGCGATTGCGAATAGCGAGCAGTAGAAAACGCGTAAAGCACAGCGAGGATCGTGTGCCGCTGTGTGGAGTGGTCCGCTGCCTTTCAAGACAAGCTTCACCATATAGAGGTCCCGCTCGGGACCTCTTATTTTAGGCGCCGTCCCGTTCGTTTTTTGATGCGGTTCCCTACATTCCTCACTGGCGCCGGCAAAAAATGGGGATAGAGTAGGACAAACGCGTCGAATACGAACGGCGGGGGAGAGCGGGTGAACGTGCCCGCGTGGGGGAGGTTGCCGTCCATGCTGGAGCTCAAAGGTATTTGCAAAAGGTACGTTACGCAGTCGTTTACGCAGGTGGCGCTCGACAGCGTGAGCCTGGCTTTTCGCGATAACGAGTTCGTGGCCATTCTGGGACCTTCGGGGTCGGGTAAAACCACGATGCTCAACGTTATCGGTGGGCTTGATCATTTCGATTCCGGCGACCTGCTCATCGATGGCATTTCGACCAAGGACTTCCGTGATCGCGATTGGGATGCTTATCGCAACAACCGCATCGGCTTTGTGTTTCAGAGCTATAACCTTATCCCACATCAGACCATCTTGGAAAACGTTGAGCTAGCGCTGACGCTTACGGGTGTGGGCCATGCCGAGCGCCGCCAGCGTGCGCGCGAGGCGCTCGAGGCAGTTGGCCTGGGCGAGCACGTGAACAAGCGCCCGAGCCAGCTTTCGGGTGGGCAGATGCAGCGCGTGGCCATCGCCCGCGCCCTGATTAATGATCCCGAGATTGTGCTGGCAGACGAGCCGACCGGCGCCTTGGATTCTGCAACGTCCGTGCAGGTCATGGACTTGCTCAAGGATGTGGCGCGCGACCGTCTGGTTATTATGGTCACGCACAATCCCGAGCTGGCGTACCAGTACGCCACGCGCATCGTCAACCTGGCGGACGGCAAGATCACCGATGATTCCGACCCCTTTGATGTCGCTGACGCCACGCGCCGCGAGGCCAAGCCTACGCGCAAAACCTCGATGAGCTTTGTGACGGCGCTGGGACTATCTGCCCGAAACCTTATGACCAAAAAAGGTCGTACGGCCATGACGGCTTTTGCGGGGTCGATTGGCATTATCGGTATCGCGGCGATTCTGGCGCTGTCCAACGGCGTAAACGGCCACATCAAAAAGGTCGAGGAGGATACGCTTTCGAGCTACCCACTCACCATTTCCAAGCAGGATTACGATCTATCGTCCATGATGGGCGGGCAGGGGGCCGCGGATGATGACTCGCCTGAAAACGTGGATTCGTCCGATGACAGTGCCGGTGGCAGGGCTCAGGGAACCGATAAAATTCCCGTGGTTACGGCCGTAAAGGATATGTTTGCGAGCGTTAAGTCCAACGACATGACGAGCTTTAAGGCATGGCTCGATGCCGGTGGCGACGGCATCGATAAAGAGGTCAACGCCATTCAGTACGGCTACGGTGTATCGCCGGTTGTCTATCGTGCGGGTAAGGGCGATGAGAAGCCTGTCCGGCTGGTGCCCAACGCCATGACCGAGGCCATGAGCGGAGGCGCGAGCTCGGCGGCAACGGTGAGCATGGAATCCATGGGAACCTCGGTCTTTAACGAGATGATTGACGACCAGAGTCTGCTCGACAGCCAGTACGATGTCGTCGCCGGTCATTGGCCCACGTCTGCTAACGAAGCCGTAATGGTGCTTTCGAGCCGCGGTACGGTGGGCGACTACACGCTCTATAGCATCGGTGCGCTGGATATCGATGAGCTCAACGATCTGGTAAACAGCGCTATGACGGCTGACGGTGGGGTCGAAACGCCCGAGACCGGCGCCGACTTTACCTACGACGATGCGCTGTCCACGACGTTTAAGGTGCTGTCGCCGGCCGATGCCTATCGCAAAAACGAAGAGACCGGCATGTGGACCGACATGTCTGACGACGCCGACTTTATGGCTGCCAAGGTTGCCGACGGTATTGACGTGCACATTGTGGGCGTGGTGCGACCTAACGAGACGGCCAATGCGAGTGCATTGTCTCCGGGCATTGCCTATACGCATGCACTGACTCGCCAGCTTATGGAGCGCGCCGCCGATTCGCAGATTGTGCAGGAGCAACTCGCCCACCCCGAGACGGATGTCTTTACGGGCAAGTCTTTCGATGAGCTGCAAGGCGAGGCCAAGCAAGGCGTGGATCTGGGCAGCATGTTCAGTGTGGACGAGGCGGCGCTCAAGAGCGCGTTTTCGTTCGATACATCTGCACTCTCGGGTGCAGCCAGCGGTATGGACCTTTCTGGTATCGATTTGTCCGGGCTGGACATTGACCTTTCGGACGTTGGGAGGGACATCGACTTCAGCGACATCATGGCCAAAGCGCCGGCCCCAGATTTCTCGGGCATCTTTGACGGTCTGGAACTCACGCCCGAGCAAATGCAGCAGGTGGGAACGCTTGCCAACCAACTGTTTGAGGGCTTTTTGCAGTCTGATCAGTTTGGGGCACTGTCGCCCGAAGATCTTAAGGACGCGTCAAAGCTCGCTGCCGCGTTCTCGACGTATCTTGAGAGTGATACGGCAGCCCAGCAAATCCTGGCTCAGCTCAAGGCACTCGGCGGCGATGCCCTGGCCGAGCGCCTGCAGCAGGCGATGACCGACTATGTGCAAAAGCAGCTGGCTCCGTATCTGCAGCAGGCTATGGATCAGGTGATGAAGTCGATCAGCGATCAGATTGCGGCGACGGTGTCAGCTCAGCTCAGGGCAGGCGCAGCAGGGCTCATGGGCCAGATGGCGACGCAGATGTCGTCGAGTTTTGCTAACCTGGCGAGCGCCATGCGCGTGGATGCGAGTGCCTTTGCTCATGCCATTCACTTCAACATGGACGCCGAGGACCTGAGTTCGCTCATGATGAGCTATGCCAAGGCGTCGAAGCTCACCTACGATAACAATCTGACCACGTTGGGTTATGCGGACGAGGCCGACCCCATTTCGGTCAAGATTTTCCCGCGCGACTTTGAGGCCAAGGAGCGCGTACTCGATCACATCGATGCGTACAACAAGCAGGTCAAAGCCGCTGGCCATGATGAGCAGGCAATTTCGTACACCGACTACATGGGCATCATCATGGGTTCGGTGACCGACATCGTGAACACTATCAGCTTGGTGCTCATCGCGTTTGTGAGTATCAGTCTGGTGGTGAGCTCCATCATGATCGGCATCATCACATACATCAGCGTGCTGGAGCGCAAAAAGGAGATTGGCATCCTGCGCGCGATCGGCGCGTCGAAGCGCAACGTGGCCAACGTATTCAATGCCGAGACCTTTATCGAGGGCCTCATCGCCGGCGTCTTTGCCATTGTCGTCGTGGTGGCCGTGAGCTTCCCGGTTAATACCTGGGCGCTTGCGGCCAAACAGGTCCCCAACCTGATGAGCCTGCCCGTGCAGGATGCGCTGGTGCTCATTGCAATTTCGGTGTTGCTGACGGTCGTTGCCGGTCTGCTGCCGGCCCGTAGCGCATCCAAAAAGGACCCCGTGGAGGCCCTTCGTTCCGAATAATGTGACAAAGGGACAACCCTTTTGTCACGGCTAAAAGCAAGGAAGTCGCAAGGGTTGGGGCGGGGTTGTCGGCGAGTGCCCTCGGATACAATCGAAGCCGTGCTAGAAAGAGGCTTCGATGATTAGAAAATCGTTCTTTAATCCGTTTTCGTCGCTGCTGCTTGCACTTGCCGGCATGGCCTTTTTGGTCGACGTCGTACCGCAGGCGCAAGGCCAGACAGGTGTGTTTGCACCTGCCGTGCTATTTTTGATGTGGTTGGTCGGCGGCCTGGTGCGCCTGTTCTACGAAAACGAAGCCAAGCGCAGCTTCGACCGGCACATGTTTAAGGCGAACCATGCGGCCGTTTGGAAACGTGTCGACGCTTGCTGGATCCAAGTCAATGCCGACCAGCTCGCGCCCGGCGATACGATTCGCCTGTATGCCGGCATGCTCTGCCCGGTCAATGTGGTCCTCACCAAGGGCGACCACGTCCTTGTCTCCGAATCGTCGCTTACGGGCGAGAGCGGTCAGGCCGTCAAGCGAGAAGGGGAGGCCGTCCGTGCTGGAACGACCATCGTTGACGGAAAGGCTTCGGCAGCCGTTCTCGCTCGCGTTGCCGAGGAGCCGCCCGCATCGCCGCGGCGCGCTCGGCTAGGCACGCAGCTTGGCGCTGGGGCCAGGAGCATCTGTGCCGCCCTGGTAAGGTGCATGCTCATCGTGCTGCCGTTTGTCATTATGATTCGAGGTTTTGTGCTGGGCGACTGGGCGCAGGCCCTGCTGTTTGCCCTGGGCACGGCCGTTGGCCTGGTCCCCGAGATGCTGCCAGTCGTCACGAGCGTGTGCCTTTCGGGCAGCGCGCATCGCCTCAAGAACAAACAGGTCATCGTTAAAAACGTTGACGCCATGGAATCCCTTGGCTCCATGGACGTGGTGTGCGTGGACAAGACGGGTACGCTCACCGAGGACGCCGCGGTGCTCGAGTACTATACCGATATCCTGGGCAACGAAAGCGAGCAAACGCTCAACCTGGCGTATTTGGAGAGTACGAGCCAGGGAGCGGCCGCCAACCAGCTCAACCGGGCCATTGTCGACGCCTGCGCCGAGCCCGAGTTGCGTCTCGTCGCCAAAGACCTCACCAACGCATTTACCCTGCACGCATCTGATCCTTTCGACCACGTCACCAAGGCTTCGGGCGTTAAGCTCGATGCCACGCCCGGGGCGCTTGGTTGCCTGGGGCTGCAGGCTCGCCCTGGCAATCACTTGACCATCGTAAAGGGCGAGGTCGAAAGCGTGTGCGCTCGTTGTGCCTGGGCCGACTTTAAAGGCGAACTCGTCCCCATGGACGCCGAGGGCCGCCAGAGCGCCTATGAGGTTGCCGAGGACATGCGTGCCGACGGCATCAAGGTCCTCGCCGTTGCCTACAGCACAGCGTCTTCGGACTGGGGCGACCTGGTGCTCTACGGCTTTTTGGGCTTTTTCGATCGGCCCAAAGCAAGCGCTCGCGCCGCCGTGAGCGCGCTGTCCGACCTTTCCGTTGAGGTGCGCGTGCTTACCGGTGACTCGGCTTCGGTTGCCCGGTCAACCTGTTCGCGCCTGGGCATTCCTGCCGATAGCGTTATCACCGGCAGCATGCTCGATGCCATGGAGGAGTCCGAGGCGCTTGTTCGCGTGGGGCGTACTCGTGTGTTTGCCGAGCTCACGCCCGCGCAAAAGGCTCATATTGTCAGTCTCATTCGACTCTCTGGCCATACGGTCGGCTATATCGGCGATGGTGTGAACGACGTGCCGGCGCTTACGTCGGCAGATGTCGGCATCGTTGTGGACTCGGCGGCAGCGGAATCCAAAAAGGTTGCCGATCTGGTACTGCTTGAGCGTGACCTGGGCGTGGTCGCCGAGGGCGTCAGCGAAGGCAGGACTTCGTTTGCCAACGCTTCCAAGTACATTCGCATCGCGTCGAGTTCCAACTTTGGCAATATCTGCTCGCTTGCTGCCTCGAGTATCTTCCTGCCGTTTTTGCCGGCGACCGCCGCTCAGCTGCTTTTGCTCAACCTGTGCTATGACGCCACCTGCCTGGCGCTCTCGTGGGATAACGTCGACGATGCACAGATCGCTCGTTCCAAGGCATGGTCGGGCAAGGGCCTCGGCAGCTTTATGCTTCACTTTGGCTTCGCGAGTTCGGCGTTTGACATCATCACGTTTGCCATTTTGTTCCTGGGCGTTTGCCCCGCGGTGTGCGGTGGGTCCTTTGCCACGTTGGGCGCTGCGGGCCAGGTGGCCTTTATCGCGACCTTCCAGACCGGATGGTTGCTGGAGTGCGCTTGGACCGAATCGCTCGTGCTCCTTGTCTTGCGAACGCGGAACGTTCGCGACGGGGACCGGCCGTGTCGTCCGCTCGTGATAATGGTCGCCACAATGCTTATTGCCTCGGCTCTTCTCGCGCTGAGCCCTGCCGCGCAACTGCTCGGCCTTGCCACGCTGCCCATGTGGTATCTGGGTATCGTCGCGCTGCTCAGCGTGCTGTACCTTGTTGTCGTTTCGGTCATCAAGCGGGTTTACCTGTCCCGCTCGAGCAGTCTGTTCTAGGGTGGTTCTATGCGTACCAACAGAACCAACATAGCGATTACGCCGGCAGAGGCCGCCGAGCTCAGCAGCGCGCTGTTCTCGTCCGGTAGCGCCGCCGCCCTCGAACTAGCACCTGTGTTTGCCGATATCGCAGCGGGCAGGCTGACCGCCATAGAACTGGCAGTTGCCGGCTCGCAGACAAGTGCCGCTGCGGAGCCCATCGTTATCGACGATCTTTCCATCGATCTGGCTTCGCGCGCCGTTAAAGTGTCGGGTGCGCCCGTTTCGCTCACGCCCAAAGAGTTCGATATACTGGCCTTTTTAGCGAGCAACCGGGGCACAGTCTTTAGCAAAGAGGAAATCTATCGCGCTGTATGGCGAGACGAATATCTGCTCGATGACAGTAACATCATGGCCTTTGTCCGCAAGATCCGAAAGAAGATTGAACCCGAGCCCGACAATCCCCGTTACCTGCTAACTGTTTGGGGTGTGGGCTATAAAATGGCCGAGTAACGCGTTGAATCGCCCGCTTCTATCGACTTCAAAAGTCGTTTTGACAATCCTTGCCAAATCGCAAGAAAGCCGCAAGAAACCGGCCATGTGCCCGGTCTTGCGGCTTTTCTAATCTAAAGACAGTCGCAGACGCGAAGGGAAGGTGAGGATCGTGAGCGGCAGTGACAGTACCAGCAAGGCAGGGCGATGTCTGTCGGCGCAGGTCCACCTTAATGGCGGGCGTCGCGGTTAGACGGCTCTGCATCCGATCGATAGAACGGAGCAAGGCAATTGAAGAAGCTGAATATGCGCCATATGCCATCTGCAGTCCAGGCGCAAAACGAATTGATCAGGCATCGCGCGGAGGGCCGCATCCAGCATGCAGCAACTATCCCGCTGATGGACGCCATGTCCTGGGTGGGCTCGAACCTGGGTGGTCTAACCCGTGATGAGGTCGCACACAGCGAGGCCGATAATGGGCGCAACGTGGTCACGCGCGGCAAGAAAAAGTCGCTTGCCCGCAAGCTTGCGGATGCATTCGTCAATCCCTTTACGGCAATTCTGTTCTTCTTGGCCATTATTTCTGCAACGACGGACATGGTGTTTCCGGCGTTGTCGATGATGGGCAGCACGCCGGAGGACTTTGACCCGCTAACGGTGATCATCATCACCACGATGGTGGTGCTTTCGGGCACGCTGCGCTGTGTCCAGGAAGCGCGCAGCGGCGATGCGGCCGAAAAGCTGCTCGACATGATTACGACCACCGTGACGGTCACCCGCAAGGATGCCCCCAGGACCGAGATTCCCATCGACGACGTGGTAGTCGGCGACATCGTGCATCTGTCCGCCGGCGACATGATTCCCGCCGACGTGAGGATTATCGAGGCCAAGGACCTCTTTGTGAGCCAGGCCAGCCTGACGGGTGAGAGCGAACCGGTCGAGAAGGTCCCCGCGACCTGCGCCGAGTCCGATTCGGCCACGTCGTTCGAGAATATTGCCCTCATGGGCAGCAGTGTGATCTCGGGCAGCGCGACGGCGCTCGTCTTTAGTGTGGGCGAGCAGACCCTGTTTGGTTCCATGGCGTCGAGCCTGTCCGATGACGCTGTGGAGACGAGCTTTTCCAGGGGCGTCAACAGCGTCTCGTGGGTGCTCATCCGCTTTATGATGGTGATGGTTCCGTTTGTCTTTTTGATCAACGGTGTTACGAAGGGCAATTGGCTCGATGCCGGTCTCTTTGCCATCAGCATTGCCGTGGGTCTGACGCCCGAGATGCTGCCCATGATCGTTACCACGTGCCTTGCCAAGGGCGCCGTGGCCATGAGTAAAAAGCAGACGATCGTTAAGAACCTCAACTCGATTCAAAACTTTGGCGCGATGGACGTGCTGTGCACCGACAAGACCGGCACGCTTACGCAGGACCAGGTGGTGCTGGAGTATCACTGGAATATCGACGGCCAGGAGGATTCGCGCGTTTTGCGCCATGCCTATCTCAACAGCTATTTTCAGACGGGCTACAAGAATCTGATGGATCTGGCGATCATCAAGTGCACGGAAGAAGAGGAGCAAAACGACCCGAGTCTCACCGATCTTTCCGAGGCCTACGTGAAGGTCGATGAGGTGCCGTTCGATTTTACGCGCCGTCGCCTCACCACGGTGGTGCGCGATCGCAGTGGCAAGACCCAGATGGTTACCAAGGGCGCGGTCGAGGAGATGCTGTCGGTGTGCTCACATGCCGAGATCGACGGCGGCGTTCAGGTGCTGGATGACGAGGTGCGCGAGCGCATTCTGGCAACAGTTGCCGACCTTAATGACGACGGTTTCCGCGTGCTGGCGATTGCTCAAAAGTCCAACCCGTCACCCGCCGGCGCCTTTAGCGCCGAGGATGAGCGCGACATGGTCCTAATTGGCTACCTGGCTTTTTTGGATCCGCCCAAAGAGTCCACGGCCGATGCAATCGAGGCGCTGCGCAATCACGGTGTTGCCACCAAGATCTTGACTGGCGACAACGAGAAGGTCACGCGTACCATCTGCAAGCAGGTGGGACTTGAGGTCAACAACATGTTGCTCGGCAGCGACATCGCTGGCATGGATGACGCCGAGCTCGCTCGCCGGGCCGAGGACGTACAGGTCTTCGCCAAGCTCACGCCCGATCAAAAGTCGCGCGTCGTTTCCGTCCTGCGTGCGAACGGGCATGTGGTGGGCTATATGGGCGACGGTATCAACGACGCCTCTGCCATGAAGTCGTCCGACATCGGCATCTCGGTCGACACGGCCGTCGACGTTGCCAAGGAGTCCGCCGACATCATCTTGCTCGAGAAGGATCTGATGGTGCTCGAGGAGGGCATCATCGAGGGGCGTAAGACCTACGCCAACATGATCAAGTACATCAAGATGACCGCGAGCTCCAACTTCGGCAACATGTTCAGCGTGCTTGCCGCATCCGCCATGCTGCCGTTCTTGCCCATGATGAGCATCCAGCTGATCTTGCTCAACCTGATTTATGACTGCAGCTGCCTGGCGATTCCCTGGGACAACGTGGACGAGGAGTTCCTCCGCGTGCCACGTACCTGGGATGCCTCGAGTGTCGGCAGGTTCATGATCTGGATTGGGCCCACCAGCTCTATTTTCGACTTTATGACCTACATCTTTATGTACTTTGTCTTCTGTCCGTCGTTTGTGAGCCACGGCGTGCTGTTTAACGATTTGGCTCATGTTTACTCGGGTGCCACGCTGGAGCAGATGCAGCTGGCATACATCGCGCTGTTCCAGGCTGGTTGGTTTGTCGAGTCCATGTGGAGCCAGACGCTGGTCATTCATATGATCCGTACGCCCAAGCTGCCGTTTATCCAGAGCCGTGCCTCGGCTCCGGTGATGCTGCTCACGATGACCGGCATCGCACTGCTCACGCTGATCCCGTTTAGCCCGCTTGGCGCCACGCTGGGTCTGGGAGCACTGCCCGTCGAGTACTTCTTATTCCTGATTCCGTGCATCTTGCTGTACATGGCGCTGGCGACGAGCCTTAAGAAGGCCTATGTCAAGCGCTGTGGCGAGTTGCTTTAGCAGGGGATTTGACATGAGAGGATCGTTCGCATGAACTGGACGCAGATTTGGATTGACCTGTTTGGGACTACGGAGTGGCTGGGGCTCAACATGGGCTTTTGGGTGGCCAATGGCGTGGTGTTGGTGGTTGTCGTAATCATGAACGTCGTCTTTTGGAGCATGAAGCCGCTTCCGAGGGATGAATAACGAGAGAGGGGGCTGCCCGGCGGGCGGCCCCCTCGCTGTTATAGGCACCAGTAAATCGAAGGTGAATACTTTTCCCGAGAAGTGAACGACCTAATTTGGACCCCCGGAGCATCCGCATTTTTCGATGCCAAAACCGCAGGATTTGAGCGATAAAACCGCAGGAAATAGCTCTCCAAAAGTGCCGATGCTTCGGGGGCCCGATTTCACTCGTTCACTTCTCGGGAAAAGTATTCACCTTCGTTGCGCGGGGTGTCGGATGGAAGGATGGGTGGTGCCGGTTTGCCGCGTTTTTTGGCAGACCGCGGGCTTAGGCCCCCAGCGCGCCGTACTGCTCGTCGTCCACCGGCTCGAGCCATTCGTTGCTTGCATCCTCGCCTGGGTATTCAAAGGCTAGGTGGCTAAACCAGCTGTTGGCGGTAGCGCCATGCCAGTGCTTGACGTTGGCGGGAATCTCGACGATATCGCCGGGGTGCAGGCGCTGCGCGGGCTTGCCCTCTTCCTGGTACCAGCCCTCGCCATCGACGCAGATCAGTACCTGTCCGCCGCCTTTGCTCGCGTGGTGAATGTGCCAGTTGTTGCGGCAGCCCGGTTCAAAGGTGACGTTGTGGATGGGCAGGTAATCGCCTGGGGCGGTTAGCGCGTTGAGATAGCTCTGGCCGATAAAGCACGGCGCGTAGGCGTCGTTGGGCTCGCCAAGGCCAAAGAACCCGCCGTGGGCCTCTGGCGCCGCTGCGCTATCCGTCCCGTCGCCCGCATAGACTTTCTTGGCAAGATTGAACGCAGCCCAGGCTTTGGGCCAGCCGGCATAGAAGGCCACGTGCGTGATGGCGCTCGCCATCTCCTTTTGACCTACGCCGTGCTTGCGTGCGTTGGCGATGTGGTAGGCGAGCGAGCTGTCTGTGATGCCCTGCGCCACGAGGGCCACCACGGTGATGAGGCTTCGCGTCTTAAGGTCGAGGTCGGTGTTGTTCCAGTTCTCGCTAAAGAGCACATCGTCGTTAAAATGCGCGAAATCGGGGGCGAACTTGCCCAAGGCATCGCGGCCTGCGGTCTGTTTAATGGTCATGGAGGTTCCTTTCTAACCAGAGATAATCGAGCGGAATTTGGGCGTTACGAGCGGTTACGCTCGACAAATTGCTTGAGTTCGGCATCGCTTGCTCCATTGAGTATCGCGCCCGGGACAATTGTGGCGCCGGGTGCACTGGCCTCAAGAACCTTTGCGGTCTTGCCCATGCCGCTGCCACCGGAGGTCGCAAAGAGGACAATTTTCTTGCCGGCAAAACTCTGGGATTCCAGGAACGTTTTGATAATCGCCGGTGCAACATACCACCAGATAGGGAAGCCAAGGTAGATGGTGCTGTATTCATCGAGCTCCAAAGGCTTCGAGGCGATGGCGGGGCGGCAGGTGGGGTCGTTGGTCTCAAGCGTGCTGCGGCTGTTCTTATCGTTCCAGTTGAGATCGGCGGCTGTGTAGGGCTTGGCGGGCTCAATCTCAAATAGGCCAGCGTCGGCTGTTTTCGCAAGGCGCTCGGCGATGTTTTTTGTCACACCGCTGGCACTGAAATAGGCTACAAGGGTCTTTGACATGGCTACTCCTTTATTTGATGGGTTTCTTGCAGCGTATAGATGAGGTAGTCGAGGGTCTCGAGTCTTTTTTGTTCGGCGTGGACACGTTCGAGCAGCTCGCGGCGGTACGTCTTGAGGCGACAGATGCGGGCGCACGCGCTTGGCAGTCCCGAGAGCTCGTCGATAAACGCATCGCAGCACCCGGCGTCGCGCAGGTTCGCGATAGTCTTTTCGTCCATTGTGCGGTTTGGTGTCCTCCTTGTTCTTGATGGGATGGCTATAGCGTACGTTGATGCGCCGATGATGTATATTGCTTATATCGACTAGCTGGACATACGAGAATCGAATAGCTAGTCGAAGGACGGCTTTAGCTGGATTGGGGGCGCCGTGGAGCTGCGAACGCTGCGCTACTTTTTGGCGGTGGCGCGCGAGGAAAACATGACCGAGGCGGCAAACGTGCTGCATGTGACACAGCCCACATTGTCGCGCCAGATCGCCGACTTGGAGCGCGAGCTGGGTGTCGAGCTGTTTGAGCGCACCAATCGGTCGTGCGTGCTTACAAGCGACGGCATGCGCCTGCGCCAGCGTGCCGAGGAGATTGTCTCGCTGGTGGAGCAGACCGAGTCGGAATTGGCAGATCGGGAGCTTGGCATTGCGGGCAATATCCGCATTGGCGCTGGCGAGACCCAGTCGATGCGGCTGGTGCTCGGCACTTTTGCGGAGCTGCGTCGTGACCATCCCGGCGTGACGATTGAGCTTTACACCGGTAATGCCGACGCGGTGGAGGAACGCTTGGAGCGTGGTCTGCTCGACTTTGCCCTGCTGTTGGAGCCCGTTAACGTCGAGAAATACGAGTGGATCCGTATGCCCGAAGTGGATCGAGCCGGCGTGGTCGTTGCGGCGAGCGGTCCCTGGGGCGACTTGGACGTGCTGACGCCTGCGGACGTTGCGAAGATGCCGTTGCTGCTGAGTTCGCGCACGTCGAATCGGGCGCTGGATTTGGCGGCGTGGGCAGGCGGTGCTCTTACCATCGATGACCTCAACGTTGTGGGGCATTTCGACTTGATCGGCAACGCATCGCATCTGGTGCGCTCGGGTACTGCGTGCGCCGTTGGCATTGGCAGTCTGCTGCAGGTGGACGAAAGCAGCGACCTTCGATTTATCCCATTTGAGCCGCCGCTTACCATCGCCTCGTTTTTGGTGTGGAAAAAATATCGCCTGCGCTCCCGCGCCTGCGAAGAGTTCCTGAACCGTTTGAATGGAATGTGACAAAGGGACAGTCCCTTTGTCACATTCGTTGATATGAGAGAAGAGTAGATGATCCTTTCGCTGGCCCCCATGGAGGGAATTACCGGGCATGTGTTCCGTCGCGTGCATGCCGAGTGCTTTGGCGCGCTCGACTGCTACTACACGCCTTTTTTGCCGCCGCCGCGAGTGGGCAATCGCTTTGGCGGCAAGGCGTTTAAGGAAGTTGATCCGGCCAACAACCAGGGACTCAACGTCGTCCCCCAGCTTATGTCCAAGAATGCGGACGAGTTTGTGTGGGCGGCGCAGGTGCTCGCCGACATGGGCTATCGCGAGGTCAACCTTAACCTGGGCTGTCCTTCGGGAACGGTTGTCGCCAAGGGCAAGGGCTCGGGTTTTCTGCGCAACTTGGATGAGCTCGAGGTGTTTTTGAGTGACGTGTGCGAACGCTCTCCGCTGCCGGTATCGGTAAAGACCAGATTGGGACTCGAGAACGACGACGAATACGAGCGCGTGCTCGACCTTTACTGTCGCATGCCGCTGGCGGAGCTGATAGTGCACCCGCGCGTGCAAAAGGATCGTTACACGGGCTCGCCGCGCAAAGCGTTTTACGGCGAGACGCTGGAGCGCGCGCCGTTCCCGGTGGCCTATAACGGCGACATCTTTGATCTTGAGGACATGGACGCGCTGGTGGAGGCCTATCCCGGCACGCGCCATGTGATGCTGGGGCGCGGCTTGCTCGCGAACCCTGCGCTGACCCGCATGGTCAAGGGCGGTCCTGCCGCCACCGCTGCCGAGCTGCAACGTTTTCATGACACGTTGTTCGCGGCCTATGCAGAAGAGATTGGCGGCAACGCGGTCTTTCGCATGAAGGAGTGGTGGTTCTACGCCAAGTGCGCTTTCGCCGATCCCGCCACCGTCCATAAGCTTGTACGCAAGACCAAAAAGGTCGACGAATATCGAGCCGCCGTCGACCGTGTCTTCCGCGAGCAACCGCTCGCGCCCACAGCCCGCTTCCACGGCTAGCTAGTCGTTGGGGACGTTCTTTAACGACTAGTCATTTAAGAACGTCCCCAATGACTGCCCAAAAGTTGTACGTCAGCATCCAAAGATGTCGAAAAATGTCGTTTTTGGATGCTGACGTACATGTTTGAAGACGGTATCGTCTCCGCTATCTGACGGCTTGAACGGCAAGTGCTTCTATTGCGCGCTCGGCGCCGGCGTCGATCAGAATGCTGCGATTGGCGATTTCTGCCGGAGCGACTGCTTCGCCAAGGTTAACGCACGCGTACGTGGCGCGCTCGTTTTTGGCCGTCATCTGCCAAAACGGGTACTTGATGATGACGGGCGTGTTGCCGCCTACGCCAAGCTCCAAGAACAGAACTCGCATATTGCTGTGGCGGCGCAGGAAATCCTGGTAGCGATCGGCGGCAGCGTACCAACCCTTGTCCTGGACAAACGTATCGTCGGCGCGCAGATTCATCGTAAGCGGGGCCCCACAGTGAGGGCAATGGGGCACAAGCGCAGACGGAATGCGCAGGTCCTGTTGGGTGGCGACCATATGGCGTACGAGATCTTCGTTGTCCCATGTCTCCTGGCAGCAGGGTTTGCTGCACTGGAATAGGCCGTAGTCTCCCTGTGTGTAGAAGAGCCGCTGCTTGTCAAAGCCCGCACGCTGGAAACAATGGTCCACATTCGTAGTCAGCACAAAGTAGTCACGGTCGTGCACTATGCCCAAGAGTTGTTCGTAGAGCGGCGTCGGTACGGGGTCGTATCGGTTGCACATAATGTAGCGGCTCCAAAACGCCCAGTACTCCTCGAGTGAATCATAGGGATAGAAGCCGCCAGAATACATATCGGTAAAGCCGTAGCGTGCGGCAAAGTCGCCAAAGAGCTCATTGAATCGCTTACCCAAATAGGTGTATCCGGCGGCGGTTGAGAGTCCTGCTCCGGCACCGATTACCACGGCGTCAGATGCATCGAGTGCAGCGCGGAGCTTATCGATTTGTTTGGAGAAGGCTGCGGTAGATTGCCTCGTCAGACGCGAGAAAAACATTGAAGATCACCTTAAGGTTGGGGTCGTTATGGTCTAGATGATGGCGAACGGCATCGATGGCCACGCGCGCGGCGGCATCTTGCGGATAACCAAACACGCCGGTAGAGATACAGCAGAATGCAAGCGTGCCGAGTCCTCGGCGCGTCGCCTCTTCCAAGCAGCTGGTGTAGCAGCGGCGTAGTAGCAATTCCTCGCGCGGGCCAGGCTTATGGCTGGGTACGATGGGGCCGACGGTGTGGAAAACGTAGCTGCTGGGCAGGTTGAACGCCGGCGTAACCTTGACACTTGCCGTCGGTTCCTCATGCCCCTGCTTGGACATGAGGCCGGCGCACGCCAAGCGTAGCTGCATGCCGGCGTAGGTGTGAATGGCGTTATCGATGCAGTGATGTCCCGGCACAAAACAGCCGAGCATTTGGCTGTTAGCGGCGTTGACGATGGCGTCGGCCTTAAGCAGTGTAATGTCGCCGCGCCAGATGGCAACGCGATCGCGGTAGGGGAGCGTGCCGGCGTTGGTTACCCCGCCGCGTTCAAGAAGGCGTTGCTGCAAGTAGGCGTCTTGTATGTCGAGCGTCTCGGTCGTAAGCGCCTCGGGTGGGCGCACGTTCATAAGGGCCCTGAGCAAATCGCGCTGCTCGCTGGCTCCGGCGGGAACAGCGATACTGTGCCCGTCTTGCCGCTCATCGAGCAGCGTCTTGATAAGCCAAACGCGGCGCCCTGCCTGATTCATAGCCGACCTCCTGTTCGATTGAGATGGTTTCGCTCGACAGTAGTGTGCCGCCTGATGCGCATCTGCAAAAGAAGGCACAAAAAGGTAAGCGCCGCGGAGCGGTATGCCCCACGGCGCTCAATTTGCAGAAGCCCGTCGCTGTTAGGAGCTTCGTACAAGCTGTTGATAGTCGGTGCCCCATTCCACAAGGGAATCGATGATGGGCATGAGGCTTTGACCGAGCTCACTAAGCGCATATTCGGTGCGGATGGGTGTCTCGGGGATGACGGTGCGCGTGATGAGGCCCGCGGCATCCATTTCTTTAAGGTTGGACGAAAGTACCTTTTGGCTGATGCCGGGGATAGAGCGATGCAGTGCGTTGAAGCCCATCGGATGGTCTATGAGCTGTTGGATGATATAGATCTTCCACTTGTTGCCAAAGAGCTGAAAACACGTAGCGACGGGGCAGGGCGGCAGTTCTTCTTTGGTAAGCATAGAGACTCCTCAAACATATAGGTTGCTTTCATTATCGCAGCCGCTGTCGCTTGTGGACACTACTTACCTTTTGGTGACTGGCTAATAGATTGGTGCCTTCTTTCGGTCGTTGTGCGCTTTTTGCATGATGCATATAGACGCAAAGAGCGTCAAAAACCGGATGGCTTCGACCGGCCATCCTCGACCGAAAGGAAATGCCATGTCCGAGAATCTCGAGAACGTCGCCGCTTTCGCCTCCTGCGGTACTGCCGATCCTGCGCCCGCTTGCGGCTCCGCCGACCCCAAGGCCGCACCTGCTTGCGGTACTGCTTGCG
>URCS01000015.1 GCA_900546455.1 uncultured Collinsella sp.
TTGTCATTCAAAGAGGACGGCATGACCAGAAGGTCTATGCCGTCCTCTTTTCATGTCAATTTGTTCGCTCTGGTGGGCGCTCGCTGTCGGTACCAAAACATCGGCATCCCCAAGGGATCATTTGCTATGCGTCCGAAAATCCACGCTCGTTTGTTTTCTGCCTACATTTGGAGGAAGAGCTCGTGGAGGCGCGTGTCGTCGTCGAGCTCGGGGTGGAAGGTTACGCCGAGCTGGTTGCCCTGACGGGCGGCGACGATACGGCCGTCGACTTTCGCTATGGCCTTGGCATTGCCGTGCACTTCGACGATGCGGGGTGCACGGATAAATGTTAATGGCACTTCACCGTCGATGCCGGACACCTGGCCCTTGGTGCGAAAACTGCCGAGCTGTCTGCCATAAGCGTTGCGCTCAACGAGTACGTTCATGGTTGCTAGGCGCGGCGTTCCCTTATCGTCGTGTGCGGCAAGATCGCGCGCCAATAGAATCAAGCCGGCGCAGGTGCCAAGGACGGGCATGCCTTCAACAATGTGGGTGCGAAGCTCCTCGAGCATGTCCAACTCATCAAGCAGCTTCCCTTGAACGGTAGACTCGCCGCCGGGAAGTACCAGACGGTCAAAGTCCTGCTTCAAATCAGCCGCCTGCCTCAGCTCAATACAACGTGCGCCCAGCTCGGATAGTCTTGCCTCGTGCTCGGCAAAAGCACCTTGGACCGCCAGCACGGCGACCGTCTGGTCTGCATAATCGCTCATGTGCGATCCTTTCTGCTGGACTAGCGCCCGCGTTCCTCCATGATGATCTCGATTTCGTCGGCGTTGATGCCCACCATGGCCTCGCCCAGGTCCTCCGAAAGCTCGGCGATGAGCTTGGCATCGGTGAAGTTTGCCACGGCCTTGACGATGGCGGCGGCGCGCTTGGCGGGGTCGCCGCTCTTAAAGATGCCCGAGCCGACAAAGACGCCCTCGGCACCCAGCTGCATCATCAGCGCGGCGTCGGCGGGGGTCGCTACGCCGCCAGCGGCAAAGTTCACGACGGGAAGCTTACCCGTGGCATGGACCTCGCGCACCAGCTCGACCGGAACCTGCAGTTGCTTGGCTGCCTCAAAGAGCTCGTCGTCGCGCAGGGCAACTACGTCGCGGATCTGCTTTTGGATTTTGCGCATGTGACGCACGGCCTGAACGACGTCGCCCGTACCCGGCTCACCCTTGGTGCGAATCATCGTGGCGCCTTCGGCAACACGGCGCAGCGCCTCGCCCAGATCACGGGCGCCGCAGACAAACGGCACGTCAAACTGGGTCTTGTCGATGTGATAGACGTCATCGGCAGGGGAGAGAACCTCGGACTCGTCGATGTAATCGATCTCGATGGCCTGCAGGACCTGTGCCTCGACGATGTGACCGATGCGGCACTTGGCCATGACGGGGATGGAGGCGGCCTCCTGGATGCCCTTGATCATCTTGGGGTCGCTCATGCGCGAGACGCCGCCTGCGGCACGGATGTCGGCCGGGATGCGCTCGAGAGCCATGACGGCGCAGGCGCCTGCCTCCTCGGCGATGCGTGCCTGCTCGGGCGTGGTGACGTCCATGATGACGCCGCCCTTGAGCATCTGCGCGAGTTCGCGATTGAGTTTGACGCGATCAGCCTTGCTGGTCTGTTCTGCCATGGTTGCTCCCTTGGTTGGCATGTGCATTGCTTGACGGAACATCCTATCGGGGAGCTGGGTATGGCAAAATACTCAGTTTTCGAGATAATAATAAGGTCAACTTAATACCAGATTGAACAGCTCGATAAGGTCAGGTGGTAAACTCATGCTTGACTACAATTTGGAAAAACGCGGCGAAGCATCGCTTTATGAGTATGTTTACCAGCAAATTCGAGATGATATTGTTGCTGGACGTATTGCGGCGGGGGAGCATCTGCCGTCTAAGCGCACCTTTGCCAGTCATCTGGGAATCAGCGTCATTACTATCGAGAATGCATATAGCCAGTTACTTGCCGAGGGTTATATTTGCTCAAAGCCGCGGCGTGGCTACTACGCTTGCAGGCTTCCGGATGCACCGGTTTTGGCTTCGGCTGCGGAGGGCATCGACCGAGATGCCGCCTCTGCGGGTCCCAGCGCGCATGATGTCAACGGACAGGTCGAGCGATTCGATGCACTTTCTCCTTCCGCTTTGGAGGCGGCGCGGCTTTGGCAAAGCGCACTACGGGCGACGCTGGCATCCGAAGATGAGCGCGAAATCTTTTCGCCCGCACCGGCGCAGGGCACCGCTCGGCTGCGACGCGCAATTGCTCACCATCTGCGTGGGACGAGGGGCATGAATGTCGATCCCAACAACATTGTTATCGGTGCAGGCGCCCAGCTGCTCGATACCATGTTGGTTCAGTTGCTTGGCGCTGACAAGGTGTATGCCGTTGAGGACCCGGGCTATTTGCGCCTGACGCGCATCTATCAGGCTATGGGCTGCAAAGTTCGACATATCCCGTTGGATGATGAGGGCGTGGACTTGAGCACTCTGCAGAAAAGCGGGACCGATGTCCTTCACCTGATGCCGTCCCATCAGTATCCGACTGGCCTTGCGACGAGCATTGCGCGGCGCTATGCGCTTCTGAGCTGGGCCGCCGAGCGACCAGGTCGGTATCTCATCGAAGATGACTTTGATTGTGAGTTTCGCCTTGCCGGCAAGCCGATTCCCGCGCTCGCGTCGATCGATGCCGCCCAGTCGGTTATCTACACCAATACGTTTTCGAAGAGCCTGTCATCGGCGTTGCGCCTAGCGTACATGGTGCTGCCCGACGAGCTGATGGAGCGGTTTAGGCGCGACCTTGGTTTTTACGCCTCGTCGGTAAGTTCTGTCGATCAGGTCGCCTTGGCGCGTTTGCTGGAATCGGGTGATTACGAGCGACATGTGAACCGCGTGCGCGTTCGTGCTCGCGAGGCGCGTGATGGCCTAGCGGCGCTTGTACGGAAAGCGTTTCCGGCAGGGAAGGTCTCGATTGAGCATGCAGACGCGGGCCTTTACTGTGCCGTTGCCCTGGCCGAGGACAAGGCGGGGGAGAGTTTCGCGAAGGCTCTCGCTGACGCTCGTATTTCCTATGTCAATATCGCCGATTGCCTGTGGACGGGTGATCGGGCATCGACTAAGAACGCTCCATCTCGCGTCCTCATTCAATACGACGACCTGAGCCCTCAGTCGCTCATCGTTCTTCAAGAACGGCTGCAATAAGCCCACGAAAAAGGCCCGAACCATGCGGTCCGGGCCTCATCGAGCTAGAGGTTATGTCTCAAGCGATTGGCTTAGCCAAAGTAGCGCTTGAGCAGGCCGGCGAAAGCCTTGCCGTGGCGGGCCTCATCGCGAGCCATCTCGTGCACGGTGTCGTGGATGGCATCGAGGCCAGCGGCCTTGGCGCGCTTAGCAAGATCGGTCTTGCCGGCGGTGGCGCCGTTCTCGGCCTCAACGCGCATCTCGAGGTTCTTCTTGGTGGAGTCGGTCACGACCTCGCCCAGGAGCTCGGCGAACTTGGCGGCATGCTCGGCCTCCTCGTGGGCAGCCTTCTCCCAGTACAGGCCGATCTCGGGATAGCCCTCGCGATGGGCGACGCGAGCCATGGCCAGGTACATACCGACCTCAGAGCACTCGCCCTCAAAGTTGGCGCGCAGGTCGGCAACGATGTCCTCGGAGACGCCCTCCATCTTGGCGACGCCCACGACGTGCTCGGCAGCCCACTCGAGCTGGCCCTCCTCCTGCCTCAGGAAACGAGAACCGGGAACGCCGCACTGGGGGCACTTGAAGTCCTCGGGCAGCTGGTCGCCGTCGAACTCTTCCACATAACCGCAAACGGGGCAAACAAACTTCATGATTCGATCCTTTCGATCGATGGCGATTGTGCGCTCGTCCGGTCCCGTAAGGGCCCTCTCCGGACGTGCGTCTTGACGAGTTCTATTATCCATAAATGCAACCAAATGTGAAGCCTATTAGGAATGATTTTTAATAAAACAATTTTGAGATATGAAGATGTTGATTGATTAACGATTGGCAGGCCGTCTTTGACCGCCACTGAGTACAATCGGTCGAGCAAATGTTGACCAATCAACAAATGAGGGAGCTTCCTTTATGCATCTAGCCCGCCGCGCCTGGTGCCGAACGTATCAAACGGTTTTTCGCATCGCATTGCCGGTGCTGCCCTATACCGAGCCACGCATTCTGGAGCACGCTGAGGATGTGCCCACAGTGCTTCAGGCGCGTTCGATACAGCGGGTTCTTATCGTGACGGATCCCGGCATTGCCCGCCTGGGGCTCACGGCACCGCTCGAGACGGCGCTCGCGTCCAAGGGAATCGGCGTTGCGATCTATGCCAAAACATCAGCGAACCCCACGGTCTCAAACGTGGAGGAAGCGGCGTCTCTGTATCGAGCGCGCGCCTGCCAGGCCATTATCGGCTTTGGCGGCGGTTCTGCCATGGACTGTGCCAAGGGCGTGGGTGCGCGCATCGCGCAACCCAACAAACCCATCAACAAGATGCGCGGCCTGCTGCGTGTCCATCGTCGCCTGCCGCTGCTCATCGCCGTTCCCACCACGGCGGGCACGGGAAGCGAGGTCACGCTTGCAGCGGTAATTACCGACGACGAGACGCACTACAAATACCCCATCAACGACTTTGTGCTGATCCCGCGCTATGCGGTGCACGACCCCGAGTTTACGCGCGGTCTGCCCGCCTCCATTACGGGGCAGACGGGCATGGATGCCCTGACGCATGCCGTCGAGGCCTTTATCGGGCGCAGCACCACGCCCTATACGCGCAAGATGGCGCGCCAGGCGGTGCAGCTCATCCACGACAATTTGCTCGAGGCCTATGAGCACGGGGAGAACATGCGTGCGCGCCGCAATATGCTTTCGGCGGCGTATAAGGCGGGTGTTGCCTTTACGCGCTCCTATGTTGGATACGTCCATGCCATCGCGCACAGCCTGGGCGGGCGTTACGGGATTCCGCACGGTTTGGCCAACGCGATCATCCTGCCGCACATGCTTCGTGCCTATGGCGAAGCCGCTGCTCCTAAACTCGCCGATCTCGCCCGCATGGCCGGTATCGCGCCGGCTAACGCGCAGGACAGCCTGGCGGCCGAGGCCTTTATCGATTGGGTCGACCGCATGAATGCCGCCTTGGGCATTCCCGAATATGTGACGGGCATTCGCCGCTCCGACATTCCCAAAATGGCGGCACATGCCGATGCCGAGGCCAATCCGCTGTACCCCGTTCCGCTTTTGATGGACCGCCTGGAGCTCGAGCATATGTACGAAGTCGTTGCAGGTGGTATGTTTGAGGACGAGAACTAGGAGGGTCCATGAACACCGAGGAAATTGCGCGCATCGTCGGCGATCAGCGCGCCTACTTTAAGACGCACGCCACGTTTGATGTCGATGCTCGACGTCGTGCGCTCGTGAGTTTACGCGATGCGGTACGGGCCCACGAGGCCGATATTGCCCATGCGCTCAAGACCGATTTGGGAAAGTCGCATGACGAGGCCTATATGTGCGAGATCGGCACGTCGCTTTCCGAGATTCGTCATCAGATCGCTCATGTGGCGCGATGGAGTCGTCCGCGCCTGCGTCCGTGCGACCTCGCTAACGCCGTGAGCGTGTGCAAAACGCAAGCCGTGCCCTATGGCGTCACGCTCATCATGGCTCCGTGGAACTACCCGTTTTTGCTGACGCTCGAGCCGCTCGCCGGCGCGCTCGCCGCGGGCAATACCGTGGTCATCAAGCCGAGTGCCTATGCTCCGGCATCGAGCGCGGTGCTCAAGCAAATCTGTGAAGAGGCATTTGATCCGCGCTTGGTGACGGTCGTCGAAGGCGGGCGTGCCGAAAACGAAGCGTTGCTCGATGAGTACTGGGACAAGATCTTCTTTACCGGTAGCGTTCCGGTCGGCAAGTTCGTCATGGAGCGTGCAAGTAAAAACCTCACGCCCGTGACGCTTGAGCTGGGCGGAAAGAGTCCCTGCATCGTGGATGCGACGGCTAACTTGAAGGTCGCGGCACGCCGTATCGCCTTTGGTAAATGGCTCAACGTGGGGCAGACCTGCGTGGCGCCCGACTACCTGCTGGTCGACACGCGCGTGCACGATGAGCTGCTGGGTCTCATCAAGGAAGAGACCCGCCGTATGTTTGGCGAGCATCCGCTTGATAACGAAGATTACGGGCATATCGTCAACGCCAAGCATTTTGCGCGCGTGCGCGGGCTGATCGATCCCGATAAGGTCGTGCTTGGAGGCGCCGCGCGCGAGGCTTCGCTCAAGATCGAGCCGACGATTTTGGACGGCGTGTCCCCCGATGACGCCGTGATGCAGGAGGAGATTTTCGGCCCCATCTTGCCGGTGCTGACGTTTGAGAGCCTAGACGAGGCCGAGACGTTTATTACGGATCGTCCGACGCCGCTGGCCCTGTATATCTTTAGCCAAGACCGCGCAGTTCAGCAGCGCTTTGTGCGCTACGTGCCCTTTGGCGGCGGCTGCGTCAACGACACGATCATGCACCTGGCTACGAGCCATATGGGCTTTGGCGGCATGGGTGCGAGCGGTATGGGACAGTACCATGGACGCGAGAGCTTCGATACGTTTAGCCACAAGAAGAGCATCGTGAACAAGGCAACGTGGCTGGACGTGCCATTCCGTTACGCTCCTTATGCAAACTGGAAGCATAAGTTCGTGCGCATGTTTGTGCATTAGAAAAGGGTGCGGGCAATACGAACAGATGTTCCTATTGCCCGCATTTTGCGTTAGACTACTGCTATGGAGCACGGATGGGCCAACTCCCTTTAGAAGGGATTTGGTATGAACGTAAGCGATGTTATTTCGTTATTGGCGTTGTTGATCGCGGCTATCGAACTCGGCCTGTTTATCGGCCGAATGAAATAGCCGCCCCCGCGTAAGCGAAGACGGCCACTTCTCACGATGAAAACGTGTATCGGAGTTGGCAAGACCCGCAGCCACGGGTGCCATCCGTGTCCCTATCTTAGCTGTAAGCGTTCCGCCGCGCAAGCGTTGCGGCAAGCGATTGAAAGACGCGGACGGGATGAATTTGTGTCCGCACGGGCCCGTAGACTTCTCAACTATGTTGTGGATGCTCGCTAATCGGTAATGGAGGCGCACGTGTTTGATGACGATGACCTGTTCGATCTGACAGACGATCCGTTTGAGTGGGATATGCTACTCGATGACGATGAGTTGGAGCAGGACCGTAAGAAGCGGCAGGGCAAGAAGGCGCGGGATGACGCTTCGAAAAAAGCAGGACAAGCGTCGCCGAGGTCTGTTCGGCGGGCTCTTTGGGTGACTGTCTCATCGCCGCGTCTGTATACTAAACAGGTCTTATACGCGTTGCGAAATGAGGGCAGAGACGATGATGTGGTTTACCGCCGACCTGCACCTGGGCGATACGAATATCTTGCACGATATGGATCGGCCGTTCGCCTCGGTCGAGGAGATGAACCGCAAGGTCATCGATGCCATCAATGAGTGCGTGGCTGTGGACGACCGCCTCTATATCCTGGGAGACTTTACGTATCGTTTGCCCATGGCGGAGGCAGCGCGCCTGCGCGAGCGCATCGAATGCCAGAACGTGACGCTCATCCGTGGCAACCATGACGGCGATTGGGAAGATCCGGACGCACCGCATATTTGGGATGAGGTGCGCGACTACCTGGAGATTGCCCCCGGCTATGCCAAGGGACATCGCTTGGTTTTGAGCCATTACCCCATGCTCAGTTGGAACGGCAAAGCGCGCGGCGCCATCATGCTGCACGGGCATATCCACAGCAGGGGGGACCGCACCAACACGCGCAACCGTGATCGCGAGCGTCCCGTTTACCGCTACGATGTGGGCCTCGACGCCAATGGCTACAAGCCCGTAAGTCGAGACCAGATCTTGAGCTTCTTTGGACTGTAGCTTTCAAACCACCATAAAGGGGACAGGCACCTTTGTGGTGGTCCTTGCATAGATTGGAGTCGTTATGAAACAACTGCTTATTCGTGCCGACGATCTCGGCTATTCGTATGCCGTTGACTTAGGGATCGCCCGCAGCGTCGATGAGGGCCTGGTGTGCTCGGTGGGACTCATGCCAAATATGCCCGAGGCCGAGCATGGCTGGTCACTCGTGGCGGATGCTGACATTGCGGTGGGCCAGCATACCAACGTGTGCCTGGGCAAGCCGTGTGCCGATCCGGCACTCATTCCAAGCCTGCTCGATGAAAACGGTGAGTTCCATAGCAGCCGTACCTTCCGCGAGCACTTTAAGCGCGGCGAGGAACTGATCGACTTTGACGAGGCCTGTATCGAGATTCGTGCGCAGCACGACCGCTTTGTCGAGATCGTGGGCCGCGAACCCGATTACTTTGAGGCCCATGCCGTCATGAGCAAAAACCTCAATCGAGCGATCTCGACGGTGGCACAGGAGTTGGGCCTTAAGGAGCAAAAGGCGAGCTTCGACCCCACGACCGTGGTGCATTGCGGAGACACCGATTTGCGCATGGTGATGCGCTCGATGGAGCCGGGCTACGAGCCCAAGGAAGCAATCATGCAGACGGTTCGCGAGATGGCCGATGGCGAGACGGTCGTCTTTGTCTGCCATCCGGGCTATCTTGACCGTTTTATCCTCGAGAGTAGCTCGCTTACGACCGATCGTACCAAGGAGGTCGATGCGTTGATCGACCCCGAGCTGTGGGCGTGGCTCGAGGCTCAGGACGATCTTCGCCTCATCGACTACCGCGACCTGTAAAGTACTCAAACCACCACGATGGGGACAGGCGCCTTTGTGGTGGTTTTGGCGCCGTTGCCATTATGGCAGCGGCGCCTTTTTTGTCCGCACGGCGCGGTAGAGTGTAGGCGATTAGAATTTGCGTCCATCGAGGAGCTGCCATGAACGAGATCAAGTGCCCGCATTGCGGCGAAGTCTTTAAGGTCGATGCGTCCGGCTATGCGGATATCGTCAAACAGGTGCGTGATGCCGAGTTCTCGCGCGATCTGGATGAACGCGTGAAGGCCGTCCAACGCGAGGGCGAGCAGGCACTGGAGCTTGAGCGCTCGCGTTCGGCGTCTGCGTTGCAGGAGGCGAAGTCTCAGCGCGACGCTCAGCTCGCTGAACAGAAGAACATCGCGGCTCAGGAGCTGGCGCAGGAAGTTGCCAAGCGCGACGCCGAGCTTGCCGAGTTGCGTGCCAAGCTCGAGGGCGCCGCCGCAGAACGCGAGAGCGCAAGCCAGCGTGCGGCGGTTGAGGCCCGTGCCGATGCTCAAAAGGAAAACGCCGAGCTCCAGCGCGAGATTGATAGCTTACGTGCGCAGTTAGGCCGCAAGGATGACGAGGCCAAGCTTGTCGAGGCAGCGGTGCGTAACGCCGCTCAAAACGACCTGGCCGCCCGCGACACTCAGATTGCCGAGCTGCAGGCGAAGCTCTCCGCTGCAGACAAGGCCCAGGAGATGGCGCTTGCCGCCGCGGCAGCCGAGTCGCAGCGTGAGCTCGATGCCGCTCGCAGCGAGGCCGAGCGCGCACTTGCTGACTACCGCGCGACGGTACAGGAGAAGCTTTCCGCCGCAAAGGCTCAGTCCGAGCAAGAGGCCGAGGGGCTGCGCGCCCAGCTGCGCGAGCAGGAACTGATGGCAAAAATGAACCTGTCAGAGGCGGTCGCCGCGGCGGAGCGTGAGCGCGATGAGGCACGCGCGAAGCTTACGAGCGAGCTGGCGGTGCGCGATTCTCGCGAGGAACAGGCCAAGGCTGCCCACGAGCTCGAGCTTGCACAGGCCAAGCGTGCGAGTGACGAGCTCATTCGATATAAGGATGAAGAGATCGAGCGCCTGAAGGACATGAAGGTGCGCCTGTCTACCAAGATGGTGGGCGAGTCGCTCGAGCAGCACTGCGAGACTGAGTTCAATCGCTTGCGTATGACGGCGTTTCCCAATGCGTATTTTGAGAAGGACAACGATGCATCCGAGGGCACCAAGGGCGATTTCATCTTCCGTGAGTGCGACGCGAGCGGCAACGAAATCATCTCGATTATGTTCGAGATGAAAAACGAGAACGACGAAACCGCGACCAAACACAAGAACGAGGACTTCTTTAAGAAGCTCGATCATGACCGTCGTCAGAAAGGCTGCGAGTACGCGGTGCTTTGCACGCTGCTCGAGCCCGAGAGCGAGCTCTATAACGCCGGCATTGTGGACGTGAGCTACCGCTACGAGAAGATGTACGTGATCCGTCCGCAGTTCTTCATCCCGATCATCACCCTCCTGCGCAACGCCGCCATGGGATCGCTACGCTATAAGCAGGAGCTAGCAGAGTACAAGCAGCAGAACATCGACGTCACGAACTTCGAAGCCAAGATGGAAAAGTTCAAGGACGGCTTCTCACGCAACTACAACCTGGCGAGCAAGCAGTTCGAATCGGCGATCAAGGAGATCGATGCCGCCATCAAGCAGCTCGAGAAGACCAAGGACGATCTGCGTCGCAGCACCGAGAACCTGCGCTTGGCCCACAACAAGGCCGATGAGCTTACGATTCGCAAGCTCACCTGGGGCAACAAGACCATGAAAGCGGCGTTTGATGAGGCGCGCGAGACGGCAATGGGCACGGGCGATGAGCCTGCCGAGGCCGATGCGTATGAGGTCGAGGATGCCGAGTAGCGCATAGCGCATGGCGCAAAAAACGGGGCCGCTGGCAACATTGCCAGCGGCCCCGTTTCGTTTACCCGGCTGATTCGGCTAGTCCTCGAGCAAATCCTCGATAAAGCCGACGCGGTAGTTCTTGAAGATGACCTCGCCGCCGTCTTGCGTGGCGTCCAGGTCGACATCGCCCATGATGCCAAAGTCGTGATCGCCATCCTCATCGGCAAAGATCTGATGCACGTGCCACACGTGCGCGGTCTTCTCGTCGGACTCATCGATGGAAAACATTGCGGCACTGCGGGCGTCTCCGTCGGTGAGAATTTCCTCATGCTGCTCATGGTAGGCATCGAGGGCCTTTTGCCAGCGGATCTCGCTCATGCCCCAGTCGTCGTCGAGCTCGCCCAAGTCGCGCAAGTGTCCACGGGCGGCAAGGGTCACGCGGCGGAAGAGTGCGTTGCGCACCAGCAGGGTGCAACCGCGGCGGTCCGCCACGACCTCGTCGATGCCCTGCGGCGGTGCGGCGTCGAGTGCAGCGGGGTTGCCGGCGTTCTCCCACTCGTCAACCAGGCTCGAGTCGACCGAGCGCACCACAAAGCCCAGCCACGAAATGATGTCGCGCAAGCGCTCGTCGCGCTTCTCGATGGGCACGGTGCGGTCGAGCGAGCGGTAGGCCTCAGCCAGGTAGCGCAGCAGAATGCCCTCGGAGCGGGCGATGCCGAGCTTTTGGATATAGCCCTTAAAGTCGCTCGCGCTCTCGAGCATGTCGCGCAGGACGCTCTTGGGCGAGAGCTGGTAGTCGTTGGCCCAAGGTACTTCCTGGCAATACTTATCAAAGGCTGCATCGAGCAAGTCTTCGAGCGGTTTTTCGTAGGTGACATCCTGGATGCGCTCCAGGCGCTCCTCATACTCGACGCCGTCTGCTTTCATCTCGGCCATGGCGCGATCACGTGCTGCGCGCTCCTGTGCGCGCAGCACCTGCTTGGGGTCCTCGAGTGTTGCCTCGACCATCGAGATGAGGTCCATGGTGTAGGTCTCGCTCTCGGGGTCGAGCAGCTCCAGCGCGGCGAGCAAAAACGGCGAAAGCGGCTGGTCGAGCGCAAAGTCCTCGGGCAGATCGACCGTCAGCGCGTAATCGATATCCGGTGCGGCGTCAGCCGGAGCGTCGGGCGCGGGCGGCACCTCGGTACGCACGACGACGCCGGAGTCGATGAGCGTGGCGAAAATCTCATCGGCACGAACCTCGAGCTTCGCCTTTTCCTCGGGTGTTTGCAGGCTTGTCTCGATGAGGTCGTGCACGCGGGCGCGAGCGTCACCGCCCTGCTCGACCACGCTAATCACCATGGAGTGCGTGATGCGAAGACGCGGTTTGAGCGTCTCGGGCTGCGTCTCGATCAGGCGCTCAAAGGTCTGCTTGTTCCAGGTGACAAAGCCCTCGGGAGCTTTCTTCTTTTTAATCTTGCGGAGCTTTTTGGGGTCGTCGCCTGCCTTGGCCATGAGCTTGGCGTTCTCGATCTCGTGCTCCGGGGCCTCGGCGATGACCATGCCCTCGGTGTCAAAGCCCGAGCGACCGGCGCGGCCGGCGATCTGATGGAACTCACGGGCGCGCAGACGACGCATCTTGTAGCCGTCGAACTTGGTGAGTGCGGTGAGCACCACGGTGTGGATGGGCACGTTGATGCCGACGCCGAGCGTGTCGGTGCCGCAGATGACGGGCAGCAACCCCTGCTGCGCCAGGCGCTCGACCAGCAAGCGATAGCGCGGCAGCATGCCGGCGTGGTGCACGCCGACGCCGCAGCCGAGCAGGCGCTTGAGGATCTTGCCGAAGGCCGTCGAGAAGCTCGTGCCCTTGGCAGCCTCCTTAATAGCCTCGCGCTGCTCCTTGCTGGCAATGCCAAAGTTGGCGAGTGACTGTGCCGTTGCGAGTGCGGCGTCTTGGCTAAAGTGCACGATGTAGAGCGGTGCCTCGCCGCGGCGCATCGCGAGCTCAACGGTGCCCTCGAGCGAGGTCGTCACATAGTCGTAGCTCAGCGGTACGGGACGCGGGGCGTCGACGACGAGGTCGCAGGTGGCGCCGGTGTGTTCCTCGAGCGAGGCTGCAATAGCGGTGACATCGCCAAGCGTGGCGCTCATGAGCATGAATTGTGTGTGGGGCAGGGTGAGCAGCGGTACCTGCCATGCCCAGCCGCGGTCGGGGTCGGCGAAGTAGTGGAACTCATCCATGGCGACGCAGCCCACATCGGCATCCTCACCCTCGCGCAGCGCGTCGTTGGCAAGGATCTCGGCTGTGCAGCAAATGACGGGTGCCTTGGTGTTGATATGCGTGTCGCCGGTGATCATGCCGACGTTATCGCGGCCGAGCACCTGCACCAGGTCAAAAAACTTCTCGCTAACCAGAGCCTTGATGGGGGCCGTGTAGTAGCAACGCTTGCCTTGCGCCATGCCCATAAAGAGCATGCCCAGCGCGACAAGCGATTTGCCCGAGCCGGTCGGCGTGCCCAAAATGACATGATCGCCGGCGGCAAGATCCATGAGGGCTTCTTCTTGGTGGTCCCACAGCTCGATGCCGCGGTCGCTCGTCCATTCGAAGAAGCGCTCGAAGGCCTGATCGGGCGTGAGCCATGGCTCGGGCTCGCTGCCGTCCTCGGGCTCCCACCAGGTGGGGGAGAGCGCTCCGAGCGAGCCGAACTCGGCCTCGGTGCCTGTGCCGCCCGAGAACGAGCTGGCGGCGCCGGCGCCGGAGACGGTGCTGGCGGCGGTATCTGTCGTGGTCTGTGCCATGTGGTTTGCTTTCTCTCGCGATTGTCCGCCAACTATTATGGCGTAGCGGCGGCGCGGGGCGCCAGCGCGAAAGAAAATGCAGGAAATGGGCGTGTGATGCTAGCGATCGTTAGCGTTCTTGCGGCAGGCGCTTCTTACCCCTGCGGGCGCGGTTCTTAAAGTTCTCAACGGCCTCTTCCATGCCCAGGGGTACATAGGCGAGCTCATCGAGGTTTTCGGGCAGGTAGCAGGCAAGACTTTGCTCCTGCGCCCGGCCTGCCGCGAGCTGCTCTTCGGTGGGCTCCGCACCGGGTGTGGCGCAGATGCCATAGACGACAGCGCCCATCTCGCGCGTTCGGCACTCGTATTCGGTCTCGGGATGCTCGGGATGGTCGCGGCGGACGTCGTCACTTACCCAAAGCGTGTCGTAGCCGGCCGCGGCAAACTGACCCAGGGCGTAGTCGCGCAGTGGTTTACTGTCGGTGCGCAGTGCGACGGTGGCGCCGGCAGCAAAGAGCGGACGGTAGAGCATCAGATGGTCGACATGGACAAGTCGCTTTTTGGCGTACTTGGCCTTGGGCTGCGGCGTGGGAAAGTTGATAGTGATGGCATCGAGCTCGCCTGCGGCGAACAGCTGCGGCAGCGATGCGGCGCCTCGGGGCAGCACGAGCGCGTTGGGCAGTTCCTGCTCGCAGATCTTCTGAGCGGCATAGGCGATGCAGATGGGCTCCTGGTCCATACCGATAAAGAGGGTATCGGGCTCACGGCGAGCGCGCTCAACCAGGTAAGTTCCTTTGCCGCAGCCTAGGTCGAGATGAAGGCGGCCGAAGGGCTTGCCGCCAGCCGGCGTGCATGCCTCACACCAGTGTCCGGCATAGTTCTCGGGGTTCGTCTCGATCGCATCGGCGTAGCGCTCCAGGCGCTCCTCGAGCACAAAGTTCTTAGGCGTGCGAACGTGGACGGCTCCCATGAGGCTCCTTGGTCATAAGTATGGAACGCATGGCTGCACGTTCCGGCAATGGGTTGGAAGAGGGCGGGCGCAATGTGCCCGAAAGTTGCGGTGCGGCTCAGCGGCGAGTCGCTTGGTCCTACAGGCGCTTAAGAATTACATAGCGATTGAGCTCGCCGCTGCGACCATCGGCATGGAAGCGCTCAAGCTCGCGCACGGGGACCTCACCGCTCTTGTAGAACGTGCGAACGCCGCGCACCAGGTCGGTGATCTGCTGATCGTCAAAGTGGTGGCAATAGCGGTAAGCATGGCGGTCATTTTGCCAGCCAATGAGATGGTCGCCGGCTTCAAACTGCGCGGAGTCGTAGCCCTCAAACGGCGGGGTGAGCTCGGCGCGGGCTTCGGCGCGAACGGCCTTGCGCGCCATGCGCTCGTCGTTCATAAACTCCCAAAAGCTGATAGCGATGATGCCGCCCGGGCGCGTCTGGCGCACCAGGGCGTCGAGCACGCGTACGCGGTACTCGCACGACGGCACATGGTGCATAAAGCCAAAGCAGACCGAGATATCGGCAAGCGGTGCATCGAAGAGCGCGTCGGGCGTCTCGGCGGGGTTGAGCTTCATGAGGGCATCGAGCACGTCGAGTTCCTGGAAGTGCAGGTTGGGGATGCGCAGGGCGTGGCCGCGCGCATCGATG
This sequence comes from uncultured Collinsella sp., assembly GCA_900546455.1. Lineage (GTDB taxonomy): Bacteria > Actinomycetota > Coriobacteriia > Coriobacteriales > Coriobacteriaceae > Collinsella. Next base: position 15,045 of record URCS01000015.1, read on the forward strand.
GCCAGATCCTGGCACGAGTCGACGCCGTAGAACTCAAAGGGGCAGCTGGCATCCGCCGAGGGGCTCGTGCCGTCTACGCCCTTAGCGGCAAGCGTGCCGCCGGCAGCAAAGTTCTCAAATCGCATGTTGCCGCAGGCAAGATCGAAGACGCGGACGGGATGCTCAATCGTGGTGACGTCGAGCTGCTCGAGCGCGACGTCCATGGTGCGCACCCAGCCGGGCCACGGGGCCTGGCGCGTATCGGAAAAGGAGGCGGAGTGCTCGCGATAGAACGTATTGTTGAGCTGGATGAGCGATGAGGCGAAATCGCGGTTCACGGCGCGGAACTCCCTCCGTTGGCGGTGCGGAATAAACAGTACGACCATACTACCGTTAACGCCGCAACGGGGACAACCGAGCTGCGGGTCATTGCTTTGTTTGGACACATTTCCGCAGCTCATATATGCCCGCAACCGCCGGTTGTCAAAAATCTCACTAGAATAGGTGGCATGCTTTTGGCGGTGGCGGATAGATTTTTAACTGTGCAAGGCGCCTTAAGAACAAAAACGGTCCGGCGGCACGGCTGGCATCACATAGGAGGAACCATGAATGTAGAAACTGCGCAGCGGCTCGCCGACCTTCGTCGCAGCAAGGGTTTTAGCCAAGAAGGGCTGGCGCGAAAGCTGGGGCTGTCGCGCCAGGCGGTCAGTAAATGGGAGCGTGCGGAGAGCTCGCCCGATACCGAGAACCTGATCTCGCTCGCAAAACTCTATGGCGTGAGTTTGGACGAGCTCCTCAATCCGAGCGATGAGATCGAGGACGATATCGAGTTTGAGAACGAGGACCGCGCCCGTCAGCGCGAGGCCGAGGCAGCGGAGCGTGCCCGCACCCATGAGGCGGCGGCACGAGCTACCGAGGCGGCAACGCAGGCGAGTGATGCGGCTGCCAAGGCGGCGCAAGCGGCAAGTTGGAGCGCGCAGGCAGCTAATGCGGCGACGGCTCAGGTGACGGGTGCCGGTGCGACCAGCGTGACTCCGGTGAAGGGTCCGTTTCAGTCGTTCCCGTATTGGGCTGTGTGCTGGCTGCTGTTCTTTTTGCTGATGTTCCTGTTTGGTGCCGGCCCCTTTGCCGCGCTGATCTTCTTTACGATCCCCATCTATCACTGGGTGGCGCGTGCGCTCGATGGCGATTGGGCGCGCGGGGATATCCAGGTTGGTCCGGCGCCGGCGGTCGCTAGGACTAAGGGGGAGGACGTTTCCACTGCGGTTGACGCTGACATGGCTGCCGGGGCCACCGCTGAGCCGAGTGCCAAAGAAGGTGGTGAATGATGAAGCTCTCGCATGAGTCTAAGAGGCGCTTGGGCGTCGGCATCGGAGCGTTTGTGCTTATCATCGGACTTGTCTTCGGCACTTCGTGGACTCTGATTCATTTTGATGGACCGTGGGATTTCGACGATGTTGTATCCGGCTTGTCTGGTATGGGCGATGCGTTTGACGAGGACGATTCCTTGAATAGCGGTAACTATTCCGCTCGGCCTCAACAGCTTTCGAAGGAAACGTTTGATGCCGACGCGTTCACATCCCTTGACTTGGATGTGACGTCGGGTGCGGTTGAGATCAAATGCGTTTCCGACGGGCCGGTACGTGTCATCGAGAGTGGCCGCGTCGCAAAAGGAGTAGCTGCTTTCGATGCGGCAACCCAGAATCTGGCCGAGGTTAAGGGTTCTACGCTCAAGCTTCGCCAGTTCGATTGCGATGACGAGCGAGCCATTGACCGCACGGTTATCGTCGAACTGCCGCGCAAAGTTGCCGATAACATGGTGGGCATTACAGCGAATGTAGGATCGGGTGATCTGACGGTCGCGGGCATTGCGTGTCATGACCTCAACCTGACTCTGGACTCGGGAGACGTTGAGTTTACGGGCACCGTGACCGACATCCTGAATGCCAAGGTCGGTTCGGGCGACATGACGTTCGAGCTCTACCAGGCGCCCGCGAAGTCGATGGACGTGAGCGTGGGCTCGGGCGACGTGGAGATGACGGTTCCGAGCTCTACGGGCTTTAAGGCGAGCCTCACCGTGGGCAGCGGCGACTTCGAGAGCGATTTCCTTCCGCTTGGCTACGATGGCGAGACCATTTTGAATCTTGAATTCGATAACGGTGACAAGTCTGCCACGTATCGTTTTGAGGTCGGTTCGGGCGACATGTCGTTTGATTCGGAGTATTGAGGCAGACGAAAGCCTAGGCGAAGATATAGACGCGCTGTTTGATGAAGGCGCCGAAGCCGAGATCGGCTCCGGCGCCTTTGCCTTTACAATGGGGGCATGGAACAGATTATCTTGAACATACTCGAGGCTCTGCGTCGCGGCGAGACCGTGGACGACAAGGTGCTCGTCAAACTGATACATGCCGAGGCGCGCCGTGAGGGTGCCGACAAACGCGATTTGGCCAAGCGCCGTCTGCTGCCGTTCTACCAGCGGGTTAAACGTGAGGAGCCGGCTCGTTGGGCTGGGTGGAATGTCGATGCCGAGCTGGAACGTCAACTGCTGCAGGTGCTGCGTATGAAGCCGCGCCGCACGGCTTCGGGCGTGGCAACCATTACCGTCATCACCAAGCCGTGGCCGTGCTCGGGCGATTGCCTGTTTTGCCCCAACGATCTGCGCATGCCCAAAAGCTATTTACATGCCGAGCCGGCGTGTGCCCGTGCAGAGCAAAACTGCTTCGATCCATATCTGCAGGTGAGTGCTCGCCTGACGGCGCTCTCGCAGATGGGGCATGCGACCGATAAGATTGAGCTCATCGTGCTCGGCGGTACTTGGAGCGACTATCCGGAAGGCTATCAGACGTGGTTTATGTCGGAGCTCTTCCGCGCGCTCAATGACGATGCCGTGGCCGGCGTGGCGGCCAATCCCATGCTGGCGCGTCCAGGTATCAGCCGGGCCGAGGCGGGCCGCCGGCTCGATGACGCTCCCGCCGATGCGCTGCCGCCGGTGGTCGCGGAGCATCGCGAACGCTATCGGGTAGCGGGCATTGCGACCGACGAGCGTGAGCTTGCAGCGGGTATTGCCGACGAGCAGGAGCGCGTGGATGCTGCCGTGGGAGGCTACAACCGCGCGGTGCGTCGGCTGTACGGCCCCGGTACGCCGTGGGGCGAGGTCGCCGAGTGGCAGACGGCTTCGATGGAGGAACTCGAGCGTCAGCAACGCATTAACGAGACGGCGAAGCATCGCGTGGTGGGGCTCGTTATCGAGACGCGTCCCGATGCCGTGACGCCGCAGGCGCTCACGCTCATTCGTCGCCTGGGCTGCACCAAGATCCAGATGGGCGTCCAGAGCCTCGACCAGCACCTGCTCGACATTAACGAGCGTCGCATTACGGTGGCGCAGATCGAGCGGGCGTTTTCGCTCGCGCGCCTGTTTGGCTTTAAGATCCACGCTCATTTTATGCTCAACTTGCTGGGCGCCACACCCGAGGGGGACAAGCGCGACTACGAGCGCTTTATGACCGAAGGGGCCTTTATGCCCGACGAGGTCAAAGTCTACCCGTGCGCGCTCATCGAGGGCTCGCGTCTGGTGGGCTGTTACGAGCGCGGCGAGTGGCGCCCCTATACCGAGGAAGAGCTGCTCGATGTGTTGGCCGACGATATCGTGGTGACGCCGGCGTTCTGCCGCATCAGTCGCATGATCCGCGACTTTAGCTCCGACGACATCATGGTGGGCAACAAGAAGCCCAACCTGCGTCAGCTCGTCGAAAACCGCTTGGCGGCTCGTGGGGAGGGCACGACGGTACGTGAGATTCGTTATCGCGAGATCAGCACGGCGGGTGCCGACCTGGATGAGCTGACCCTTGACGAGGGGGTGGCGTACGAGACGCCGGTGACGCACGAGCGCTTTTTGCAGTGGGTGACACCGCAGGGCAAAATCGCGGGCTTTTTGCGGTTGTCGCTGCCTGACCATTCGTTTGTTGCCGCGCATGCGGACGAGTTGCCGACGACGCCGGACGAGGCGATGATTCGCGAGGTGCACGTGTATGGCATGGCGGCACGCGTGGGCGACCAGGGACAGGCGGCGCAGCATCACGGGTTGGGGCGTTTGCTCGTAGAGCATGCATGCGAGATTGCCCGGGATGCGGGTTATGCGCGTATCAACGTGATTAGTGCGATTGGCACACGCGAGTACTATCGCCATCTTGGATTTTATGACCATGGCCTTTATCTGCAAAAGGAGCTCTAGATGAACAAGCCGAGTGTTTCTGCCGGCGTCGTTGCCGGCGTTGCTCTGGGAGCCGCGGCGCTTGGTGCGGCCGCTGTCGCTGTTCGTGCTGCCTGTCTGCAGGTTGCGCGAACCCGCAATGGGTTGGCGCGTGTGAAACGCGTGCACGATGAGGGCGGCGATGAGATTCGCGTGTTGGTGCAAGGCGGAGTCTACCAAAGCGCAAGCTACGTTGGCGAGCGTTGGGCAGAGCCCGTCTTTGCGTACTATCGTGCGTTTGACGACGTGTTTGAGGCCGAGGATGCGATGCGCGACGCTTATGGTCGCGGCATCGACCGCATGCTTATGCTGGGCGGCGGCGGGTTTGCCTATCCCAAGTTTGCGCTGATGTCGCACGAGAGCTTGCGCATGGACGTCATTGAGTACGATGCTGAGATTACGCGCCTGGCGCGCCGTTGGTTCTACCTGGACGAGCTGGAGCGCACGGTGGGCGATCGCCTGCGAGTGATTACCGCTGAGGCTCGCTCGTATCTGGGTGTGACGAGCGTGGGCCATCGTCGCTACGACGTGGTCGTGAGCGATTGCTTTGGCGGTGCCGAGCCCGTGCGCGAGCTGGCGACCGTTGAGGCGCTGCGCCTGGTGCGGGGCAGCCTGAACCCCGGGGGTATCTACGTGGCCAATATCGTGAGCGCAAACGAGGGGAGCGATGTGACGTTCCTTCGCGACTGCGCTGCCACGGCACTCGAGGTATTCGTCCACGCCTGGGTGGTCCCATGTGGCGATGCGAAGTTCGGCGGCGAGGAAAACTACCTGCTCATCGCCAGCGACGGCGACTACGCCTTTGCCGAAGCCGTGCCCTTCGACACCGACTTCCTCGGCACCGTCCTTCACGACAAGTAAGTCTCCCCGTCCCAAAAAAGACTGGTCTTAGGCGTGGTCGCGCCAGCCGTGAACGCGCTGCTTCATGCCCTCTATGTCGAGCACGCCTTCGGCAAAGCCCTTGCGCACGAGCTCTTCGGGAACAAACTCGTCGTAGCGGTCAAAGTAAGGCACCTCGCCAGGATAGACGAGCTCGATGGGATCGAAGTCCTTTTCGGCCTCGGCGGCGAGCACCTCAAAGAACGTCTCCTCGTCGGCCTTCATCTTAAACTGCATAAAGTACGGGCGTGACGGGTCGAGTCCGCGAAGGCCCAGCTCAGCGGCGCATTTGATTTTAAGCATGCGCTCGAGTGCTAGGAAGGCGTAGCTGCCCAACCAGGGGAAGAGCACCCAGGTGTCGCCACCCAGATTGATGAGCGGCTTAGTTCCCGCGCCCGAAATCTCGGCGGTATGACGAGCCTGCGCAAGGCGCGCCCGTGCGTTGCCCATAAGGTACGGATATGCCGCATGCTCGTTGAGCGCCTGGCGCATGCGCTCGAGCACATGCGTATTGATGTCTCCGGGGCAGTCGCCAAAGTATGCTGGCACACGGCCCTTGACCTGCGTGGCAAAGACGGTATGGCGCTTCCAGTCCACTTCCTCGACAATCCAGCAATGGCCTGCGATGGCGATGCGCTCGCCAGGTGGTGGCGGGTTGACGATCGTGCCCAGCTCGGCCGATTCGTTGCGAACGGTAAACTCCTCGTTCTCCTGGAACACGGCGTAGAACTTAAAGTTGTTGATGATGCGCTCGCCCGCGAGGCCCACGATGAGCCCGCCGCCCTCGGTGACCTGGATATGGTCGATCTTGATGAGGTGACGTAGCAGTACGCGGTAGTCGTCGGCCGAGACACGGTGGAAGTAACTGAGCGTGAGTACGCGCTGGGCAAGTTCGGCCGGTGTGAGCTCGCCGGTGCTAGCGAGCGTCGACATGGTCTGGTGATAGAGCAAGCTGTAGGGGAGCCGATCGAGCTCGGGCGGCTCGACCCACTTTTCCTCGCGATAGAGTTGTACGAGTGCGATGCCCTGCAGGAGCTTCCAGGGAATCGTTTCGGGCATCATCGTGCGCGGCTCGGGCTCCTCCTCGCGCATGACAAACCACATCTCGGGCGGAAGATCGCGGCGGCCCGTGCGCCCCATGCGCTGCAAAAAGGAACTGACGGTAAACGGCGCGTCAATCTGGAACGCACGTTCCAAGCGGCCGATATCGATACCGAGTTCCAGCGTTGAGGTGGTGACGGTTGTCTGTGCCTGCTCCTCGTCGCGCATGAGCTCCTCGGCCGTCTCGCGCAGCGATGCCGAGAGATTGCCATGATGGATAAGGAAGCGGTCGGGCTCGTGCCGGTATTCGCAGTAGCTGCGCAGCATGGAGCACACGGCCTCGGCCTCCTCGCGCGAGTTGGCAAAGACCAGGCACTTGCGGCCGCGGGTATGTTCAAAGATATAGCCCATGCCGGGGTCGGCGTTGTCGGGTGCGGTATCGGTGGGGTTGAGCAGCGCCTGCTCGGTCGCTCGCGGGATGTCGACTTCGCCTTCGGGGGCTGAGGAGGTGCGACGGTCCTTGGAGGCAGCCTTACCCCGTGCTTGCTCGCGACGTTGGCGGCGTTCTTCCTGTGTAAGTTGTCCACTATGACGCATATCTTGGGTGCTGACGGGCAGTGCTGCGGGTGCTGCCGCCTCAATGCGCTCACATGCGAGCACCTCGGCTTCCTGCGGGCCCGCGCTCATAAATCCTCGTTGCTGCGCCTGGGGGCCCGAGTTGTAGAAGTGCTCCATGGAGATACGCCACACGCGGCGCGGCTCCTCAAAGCGGGGGATGACGCAGTCGCGTCCCGTTCCCTGCGACAGGAAGGCACCCGTGCGCTCGGGGTCTCCGATGGTGGCCGAAAGGCCAATGCGCCGGGGCTGCACGCCCGCCATGCGCGAAAGGCGCTCGATAAGGCAGAGCGTCTGACCGCCGCGGTCGCCGCGCATGAGCGAGTGGACCTCGTCGATGACCACATAGCGCAGATCGCAAAACATGCGCGGGATTGCCATATGCTTGTGGATTAGAAGCGCCTCGAGTGATTCGGGCGTAATCTGCAGGATGCCGCTTGGCTTTTTGATGAGCTTGGCCTTATGCGATTGCGAGACATCGCCGTGCCAGTGCCAGACAGGGATATCGGCCTCTTCGCACAGGTCGTTGAGGCGGACAAACTGATCGTTGATGAGCGCTTTGAGGGGACCAATGTAGAGGGCGCCTACGCTCGCGGGCGGGTTCTCCCAAAACTCGGTCAGGATGGGAAAGAAAGCCGCCTCGGTTTTGCCGGATGCCGTGGATGCCGTCAGGAGTACATTGTCTTGCGTGTTGAAGATGGCATCTGCCGCCGCAACCTGGATAGAGCGCAGGCTCTCCCAATCGTGGGAGTAGATGAAATCCTGGATAAACGGGGCATATCGGTCAAAAGCGTTCACGGGGCCTCCTTTCAGCAACGGGCTGAGCAAAGCAGTGGGCAACGGCTCTATATCTTGCAACATCGGTGTTTGCCCAGATAAAACCTGCCAAAATAAACCTGTCCCTTTTTGGTAGGTTAGATGGTGAACTCGGCGAAGTTGCGGTCGTCGCTTGCGGTGCCGGTGTCGTCTGTTGCGGTTGCCGATGCCAGCGCATCGCCGCCAACGCTTTGTAGCAGCTCGGCCACGTTGGCATCGGGGTTCTGACACAGGATGTCGAGCAGCTCGATAAAGTCGCGAATGACCTCACGGGGCGTCAGGTGCGTATCGGCTCCCACGCGGCCAAACTCGATCTTAAGGAAGTCCACCAAGTCGTTCTCGGTAAGCGTGGGTGTCCAGCCAAAGTAACCGGCGTGGATTTGCATGAGCTTTTCGATCAAGACCAGCAGCTCCTCATAGGTGAGTGGCTGCAGACGAATGATGGGCGCGAGCATGTCTTTGAGGTCCTCGCGTGCAAAACGACCCTGGGCGAGACGGCTGCGCAGGGCTTCGTAGGAGAACACGCCGCGGCGGCGGTCTTCGATGGAGGTTGGCGTGCCGCCCATGATCATGCCCAGGTACTGTGCTTTGCCCTGCAGCGTGTCGTTGTACATGGTCAGGATCTTCTCGTAGTTGTACTGGCGCGTGATGGCGTTGGGAATCTTGTACAGGTTTACGAGCTCGTCGATGAGCACCAGCATGCCCTTGTAACCGCTGCAGACCAAAAAACGTGCGATGAGCTTGATATAGTCGTACCAGTCGTCGTCGCTGATGATGGTCGAGGAGCCCAGCTCGGCGCGCGCCTCGCTCTTGGTGCGGTACTCGCCGCGAATCCATTTGGTCATGCGGCTCATGCTCTCTTCGTCACCCTCCGAGACAGCCGTGCGATAACGGCGGAGCATGCGGGTGAAGTCGAAGCCGTGGACCATCTCCTCGAGCGGAGCGAGTTGGGCATTGATGGCCGACTCGTCGGCATCGGCGCACGAGGCGACCCAACGATCCAGGATAAGGTTGAGTGCACCGCCCTCGGGGCGCGTTTTGGTCGATATGTTGCGGATGAGCTCGCGATAGGTGGCCAGGCCCTGGCCCTGGCCACCCTGCAGCCGGCGCTCAGGCGAAAGGTCGGCATCGGCGACGACAAAGCCCTCGCCCATGGCGTGCGTGCGAATAGTTTGGAGCAAAAAGCTCTTGCCCGCGCCGTAGCGACCGACTAGGAAGCGAAAACTTGCGCCGCCATCGGCGATGAGGCTTAGGTCGGTGAGCAAGGCGCGGATCTCGACCTCGCGTCCCACGGTAATGTAGGGAAGGCCGATGCGCGGGACGACGCCGCCTTTGAGCGAGTTGAGAATGACGGCGGCGACGCGCTTGGGCACGCGGGGCGCTGCGGATGCGGTATCACTCATGGTCTAGGTATCCTCTCACGTCTGCTTCGTAGTCCTCGATAATCTGTGGTCCTGTCGCGCCAAATTCAATAACGGTGTCGCCCACCAGGTCAAAGAGCGCTTCGTTGATGCTATCGACGAGCATATCTTCGCTTTGGTCCGACCGCGCCACAGCCGATGCTGCCTGCGCCGCGTTCTGCTCGAGCAACGCACGAAGGTAGCCTTCTGCGGCGGGGACGAGTGCGGACGCGGTGTCGGCGGACATGGCCGTCGCGGGTGCGGGCGCTGGCGCGAGGAGCGGGGCTACGACGCCAAACTGCTCGGTTGAGATGGTCAGCTCGTCAGCCTCGTCCTGTTCTATGGGCGCCGCGACCGGCTCGACAATCATGTTGGCCACGGGTTCGGCTTCCGGTTGCCCAGAGTCCGCTTCCTCGACATCCGCGGTCGTGTCGTCCTCGCGTTCCTCGTCGATCAAAAGCGCCTCGCGCGTCTGCGCGGCGGCACTTCGGATATGCCCCAGCTGGCTCAGGTCGATATCGATCTTGACGGGCTGGTGTGTGGCGTTCCACGAAAGCCATGCCACGATCTCGTCATCGATGATCTTGGCCAAATACTTGGGAACCTTTTCTTCCTTCAGGGGATGGCTGGGGTCCAACGCCAAGCGCAGGCGCTGGTCGCAGGCGCGCATTATCTCACCGAGCTTACTACTCTTTTGTCTGCTGCCGTGGATGCGCATACACTCCCAAAAGCCGTTTTGGCAACGGTAGATATGGATGGGGTCCAAGCGGTATTCGCAGTCCTCGTGGCGCTCGGGCGCAAAGAAGACGGCCGAGGCAAACATGGTGTAGGGCATGGCCGTCTCCTCCCCAAACAAGCTCGCTACGATGCCGGTCTTTCGGTGCGTGTCATAGTAGCGCGCCATGCGGACATATACGGCGCATGCCACATGGCGAAGGTCGAGATGGTGCCCGCGGTCGAGCCTTGAGTTATTGAGGTTGTACGTGGAGAGTGCGTTGATGGCGGCCATGAGCCGCTCCTCGCGCGCCTCGTCAGGCGGAAGGGGGAGCGTGGGCTCTGAGGTTTTGCGACGCTTAGCGGTTTGACCGGACGGCGCCTGCGCGGGCGCAAGGTCTCGAGCCGCGCGTCGCAGCTCGATAAGGGCGTTATCGAACATGACGGTTTTAGAGTCGCGAAGCAACCTAGGGTCGAGCCCGTGGAATACGGCGTAATCCTGCAGCCACACGCGCGCAAACCGGTCGATGCCGGGCTCAAAGGCGCGATAGGCACCCCAAAACGCCTTGATCTTGTCAAAGCCATCGAGCGGATCATCGACGCCAATGCCGCAGATCAGCTCATAGAGATATAAGAAGGCAAAGGATGTAGACGTTTCCTCGATATTGCCGCGGCGCACCTGGGCGCGCCAGGTAAAGTAGCCGCGCAGTTGTCGATCGCTCATGGCGTTGTAGGTGGGAAAGTACGACTTGAAGGTGCCGTTGTAGGGGCAATCGTCCTCGAAGTTGGCCATCAGCAGGCCCTGGCGGTAAAAAAGCTCCGCCTCTGAAAGCCAACGCCCCGCACCGCCCTTGGGGTCGTCTTGCCAGCGCGATATCTCGCGCATCTTGCGGTACTGGTCGGGGAGGAAGTTCTGCATCTGACGGCCGGTCTTGAGAATCGGCTCGTCAGCATAGATTTTGTTTGAGAAGCGGGCGGACTGATGGGTCCGGGCCTCGGCCATAATGCGCTCAATGAGCATCTTGACGTCCTGGTCGGCCACCGCCCTCTCCTCTCCCTATACGGTGTCGGTGACCTCATATCATAGCACAGCATCAAACAGATGTTCGAGATACCGCTATGTAGATAGACTTAGAACAGAAGGGCGTAGATGACGGCTATGACGACGGAGGGGAGCATGTTGGCCGTGCGGAAGGTCTGAGGACGGATGAGGTTGACGCCGACGCAGAAGATGAGCATGGAGCCCACGAGCGAAAGACTGTCGAGTGCCGCGGCGGTCATGATGGGGGAGAGTGCGCCGGCAAACAGCGTGATCGTCCCCTGGAACACGGCGACGGGCAGGGCCGAGAAGATGCAGCCGCGGCCGAGCGAGGCCGTCATGGTGCAGACGATGATGCAGTCCAGTGCGCCCTTCAGGGCGAGCGTGGACCAGTCACCGAGCAGGCCGTCCTGAATCGATCCCACGATGGCCATGGCACCGATGCACACGGTGAGCGATGCCGAGACAAAGGCGTTGGTGAACTCGTTGTCTCCCTCGCTTCCGGTTTTGCGCTTGAGCCATTCGCCGAGGTTTTCGATGGCAGCTTCCAGGTTGATGGCTTCGCCGATGAGCGATCCGAGGGCAAACGAGACGATCAGCATAGTGGTACCGGTGGTCGACAGGGCGCCGCCGTCGATAACGAGCATCTTTTGCATGGTGCCGCCCAAGCCGATAAACAGGACGCACAGCCCCGATGCTTTCATGAGCGTGTCTTGGATGCGCGGTGTGATAAAGCGACCGCCCGCTAATCCCAAAAGACCGCCTGCAATCAAAAGCGCGACGTTGATGATCGTTCCCAAACCCGGCATGGATCCTCCCGTATTGATGCCACCTTGGCAATCGTAGCAGAATAGAACGCAGGGCATATTGCGACTTGTCTAATACGTTATATGAGTGGTATTAAGTCTGGCGTACAGCGGTTAAGCCTTAGGTTGTCGTCGGAACGTAGGGATAGTATTCAAAGCGTAGCGTCATCAGCCGTTGTGGGGACTCGATGCCCGCGGCGATGATATCGGCATCTCGGGCGCGGTCAAACCCTTCAAGTTCAATCTGGTACGAGACATCTTCCATAATGTCCAGACGTCGCCAGGCCAGGAGCGTGTCGCCATCGAATTCCAAGGTTTTGCTTCCATCTGGGGCAACGGCGTATAGGCGCAGCTTGGCAGTGGTTGCAGGGTCGACGATCGTGATCTTCTTGATTTCGTTCCGAGTATTCTTGGCGCCTAACAAGGTGAGCAATGTTGGTGCTACGATTTCGCCCGATGGCAAAAAGACGACCTCGACGGACTCGGGAAATGCGATGATAGCCGACTTGCGGACGGGCTGATTGGCGGCGGCAACTTCGATGTTCGCGGCGTCGACGGTCGTCGTGTGGTCGAGTGCGGTGAGCATGCAGCAGTTGCCCCCATCGACATCTTGAGGCGTAGCAAGGCCTAGGCCGTCCTCGAGTTGGGGATCGTTTGACTCGATAGCAGTTTCATCCGGTTCCTCTGAAGGGGCGGAGATGTCGTTAGCCGACAGTGACGCGCTATCTGCTTTATCCTCTGTTATGGCTGCGTTCGTGGTCCCATCTTTTGATGGGAAGGCCATTTCGTTCAATGCAAAGGGAGCAATCCCGATGGCTCCAGCTCCATTCCATTCCATTTCGAGGAGCGCCGGGTCGGCAAGTACGCGCTGCCTGTCTTGCGCCTGGACATCGATCTCAATAGGGCAGAGTTTCGCCCCTCGAGTAAGGCTGAGCGACCCGTTTTGCTTATCGTCTTTGATTTTGGCGCCTTCGGCATTGTCGTCGTAGAACAGCAGGGGAGTCTCTCCCGTTGCGACGGCCTCGGTGTTGGTTTTGGTTATCCGCAACGATGCCGTGAATGAGAGAGTGGGCTGCGCGCCGTCGGTGTGCGAGGCAACGCAGCCCAGGCATACACCTCCTTCTTCTTTGAAAAACGTGCTGTCGAAGGCGACCTTCGCTTCGTTCGCCGAGTCATCGACCGAAGCGATGTCGATGCGTAGCTCCAAATCGCAAGGATCGTCATCTGCATCGAGCACAGCCGAGCGCCACGTGCAGATGGCGCATCCTGCCTGGGAGCCGTTCGTCTTGTCCGAACGCTTGATATCCACGACTATCGAGCCGTCCGTGTCCTGGCGAAGGCACCCCAAGGTCGAGACTGTTGCCTGCGTGAGCGAAAAGCGCTTGCACGCAATGGCGCTCGACGGGTCTGGTGCGGGGCTTAGGGCTGCTGGCAAGGAGTCCGCCATGACGGGGGTCGCCCAAGCGGCGACAGGCGTTCCGGTTGCGAGTGCGCCGCAGAGCGCGACGGCGGGCAAAAGGTTCTTCGATGCCATGGGGTCTCCTTGCTTTATATTGTGCGAGCTGGTTGTGTCTTATTGCTGGTTGCGTTTGATGCACAGTCCGAGGCCGGTGGCTCCCGCGCCCGCTGCAGCGACGCTTGCTGCCAAGAGCTGCTTTTTGTCGCCTGTCTGCGCCAACGGTTCCTGGTGGTTGCCGCGGTCGAGCCCCGAGAGGTCGACCGTCACTTGCGTGGCGGCCTGAGCCTGTTCTTGCTGGGCAAAGGCCATGGCTGGCCCAAACGCTAGGATGCTGACGGCGGCGGCCAGGGCGATCACCTTATGCCGTGTGCGCACCGGGCTCGACCGTCCAGGTGATTGTTGCAACTTGATCGCCTTCGCCGGTTACGTGGAAGATGTCGCGCGTGACGCGGGCGACATTTCCGCTCGTCTTGAGCTTGATCTTGTCCGAACCGCCGGCAATACCCTGATAGCCCATATCAAAGGTTGCGTTTTTGGAAAGATCGATTCCCGTTCCCTGCATTGCGGCACTGGCGTCTTGGAGCGCGCCTTCGGGACCGACCTTAAAGTCGATGGAGTTCTGAGCGGTTCCGGTCTTCGCGTCGGCGGCAATGGTCCAGGTGTTCATGGCATCGATCTTCATGTTGGTGACATGGATGCCGTAGGCCGAAAGGTTGTCGATGGTGGTTGCATCTTCTGAGGGGCCCTGAAGCGTGCCGTCGGCCTTGGCGACGAACGGAATAACCGTCGGAACTTTGAAATTAACGTTGTCGATCTCGGTCTTGACCATTACCTTCGTGCTTCCAACACGCCCGGCTGCCATAGCTGGCGTCGGGGCGGCGCCCATTGCGAGCGCGAGCGCGAGCCCTGCGCCCACGACGAGCGCTCTGGCTCCGTTCATGTTCCTGGTGATGTCCATGGTCGTTCCTTTCTATTCGCCGCGGGCCGTCCCCGCGATGATTGGACGAGTGTTGGTGACTGCGCGCAATGACACAGCGGGCGTTAGGGGCTAGCTCTCGGCCTGTTCCACCCGGACCTTGACGCGCGTCGGATTGCCGTGGTTGTCATGGGTCTTGGTGTCGAGTGCCTGGATTTCGATATACGCTTCGCCTTCCTCGATGTTGCCGGCGGGACACGTCTCGACCGTCTTGCCGGTCTCGACGATGCCGGACTCATAGATGGTTTCGTCGTTTTGAATGACGCGGAATCGCTGGGGAAACTTGTTGTCCTGGACGTTTTGCACGTTGACGCGCAACTTGCCGCCTTCCTGCAGCTGGGCGACCGGCGCGACCGAGATCGTCATCATGTTGTCGCGGACGATGGCGTCGAGCTCATCTTGGATTTCTTGGCGCGATTTGCCCTCGGCCGTCGTGACCGAGGCGCCCGCTTCGGGTACGGGCTGTGTCTGCCAGGCGTACAAGCCTACGGCGACGAGGGCGCAGACGATAGCCAAGCAGACAGCGATGAGTTTCTTGCGATGTCCCGGACTCGCGAGCCGGGGCAACTTCTTCGCGCTCATGCGGCGTCCTTGGTGGTGTAGACGCGTGCGAACGTGGACGGGTCCGCTCCAAAGAGCATGTGAAGCATCAGACGGCGCGAGTAGACAAGCTCATCGAAGTCGGGAGGGAGCTCGATGTCGTGGACGCGTGCGATGTGGTGGGCGAGTGCCGAGAACGACTCGGGGTCGCAGATCACATCGGTAGTGACGTGGTAGACCGTCGTGTCGGGGAATGCCTCTTCTTCGAAAGGCAGGAGATGGGGATCGTCGTCGACTTCGATGGCGACACCGTACTGGGGCCAGTAATATGCCATAGGAACCTCCCTGCTTCTGGGGCCAAAACTTCTATCGGTTTGGCTGTCGATGCCGACCGTATCAGCCACTACTTGACCAAAAGCTGACCAAATGCTTGACGGATTCGCATCGTCGCAGGTAGTAGGTGGTAAAAAATACTTCAACATTTTTTGAGCGCCAATTTCGCGATCGTTGGCGGCAAAGCGATATGTGTCAAAAACATCGCCTGCCGAGATGTAGCGGCCGCTCGCCGAATTGCACGAACGTAAAAATCCTCAATTATGGAGACGGTCTCGAACACGTCAACGAAACGATGCGGTAACATCTCCCTGCAAACACTGTAGTTAGCTAAAGGGGAGTTCTGCATGTCTGCAACTATCAAACCCTTCACCGATGAGTTCGAGGAATACGGTCGCGACGAGTCTCGCTCGTCGGGCGAGGCCTCGAGCATTTCGTTTCCAACATCGGAAGACGAGGTGCGCGCTATCTTGCGGCAGCTCCATGCCGACGGTGTTTCGGTGACTGTCCAGGGTGCCCGAACGGGCCTCGCTGCCGGCGCCGTGCCTCATGGCGGGCATATCCTCAACACCTCCCGTATGAATCGCTACCTAGGCCTTCGCCGCGATGACGAGGGCCACTTTCTCTTGCGTGTTGAGCCCGGTGTCGTGCTGTCCGAGTTGCGCAAGCAACTGGGCAAGAAGGTGCTTCCGACCGCAGGCTGGGACCAGACATCGCTTAAGGCTTACGAGGAATTCCAGGAAGCCCCCGAGCAATTCTTTCCTACCGATCCCACCGAGGCATCTGCCTGCCTGGGCGGCATGGCGGCATGCAACGCCTCTGGCGCCCGTAGCTACGCTTACGGCCCCATGCGCCCCCACATCACAGGTCTTCACGTCGCGCTGACCGATGGCGACCTGGTCGAGCTTCAGCGTGGCGAGGTTTTTGCGCAGGGTCGTCGCCTTTCGCTCGTGACAACGGAAGGCCGTGCACTCGAGCTTGATCTTCCCGCCTACACCATGCCCAAGACCAAAAATGCTTCGGGCTATTATGTTGCGGACGATATGGACGCCATCGACCTCTTTATCGGCGCCTGCGGAACGCTTGGCGTTATCACCGAGCTCGAGATTACCCTGCAGGAGGCGCCTGCGGTCGTTTGGGGCGTGAGCTGCTTTTTCGATAGCGAAGACAAGGCCGTGTCCTTTACCGATTCCGTACGCCCCGTCCTGTCCCACGCGGCTGCCATCGAGTATTTCGATGAGGGCGCCCTGGATATCCTACGTCGCCAGCGCGAGCAGTCGACGGCGTTCGCCTCGCTGCCGGCGCTCGACAAAGAGGCCAAGGTCTGCGTCTACGTGGAGCTCGACTGCGATGATGAAGCCCAGGCGACTGAGGAACTGTATCACCTGGGGTGGGTATTGGAGCTTGCGGGCGGCAGCGACGATGCGACCTGGGTCGCGCGCACCGAGGTCGATCGCGAGTGCCAGCGATTCTTCCGCCATGCGGTGCCCGAGAGCGTCAATATGCTTATCGACGAGCGTCGTCGCACCGACCCCACCATCACCAAGCTGGGCTCGGACATGTCGGTGCCCAACGCACGCTTGGCCGATGTCGTCGCCCTCTATCGACGTACATTGGCCGAAAGCGGGCTCGAGTCTGCCGCTTGGGGACACATTGGTAACAACCACCTGCATGTGAACATTCTGCCGCGCGATGCGCAGGATTACCGCCGCGGCGGCGAGTTGTTTGCCCAGTGGGCCTCCGAGGTTACGGCTATGGGCGGCGCCGTCTCTGCCGAGCACGGCGTCGGCAAGATCAAGGCGGGTTTTTTGGAGACGATGTACGGCCACGAGGCCATGGTCGAATCGGCGCGGCTCAAGCTCCAGCTCGATCCTGCCGGGCAGCTGGGTCGCGGCAACCTGTTTTCGGAGAAGCTCTTGGATGAACTCGTCCAGAAAGGGGGCGCGTGAAGATGAGCGATTTCCATATGGTGGTGTGCGTCAAGGCGGTGCCGGGTAGCACCGAGGTCAAGATGGATCCCAAGACCAATACCATCGTGCGCGATGGTAGGCAGGCGGTCATTAATCCCTTTGACGCGAGCGCCCTGGAGTGCGCTCTGGCACTGAAGGACGACTTTATCGGCTTTGGCATGGATGTGCGCGTGACGGTAGTGTCGATGGGCATTCCCGCGACTGAGTCGCTATTGCGTGACTGTATCGCCCGCGGCGCCGACGACGCCCTGTTGCTGACTGACCGCGCCTTTGCGGGTGCTGATACTCTGGCTACCACCTATGCGCTCAAATGTGGTATCGAGGCGCTCGATGAAGACTTTGACCTGCTCATCTGCGGCAAGATGGCGGTAGACGGCGATACGGCGCAAATCGGGCCCGAGCTTGCCGGCGCCTTCGAGATTCCCTGCGTGACCGACGTGAGCTGCGTGCAGAGCGCGGGCTTTACGACGTGCGGTTCGCTGGCGCTCGTTCACGGATGCGATGCCGGCGAAGAGACGGTCTATCTTGAGATGCCGTGTGCGATGACGACCGCCAAGGAGATCGGCCAGCTGCGTATGCCGAGCATTGCCGGTATTCGTGCGGCAGAGGAGGCGGACGTGCGCGTGGTCAGCGCTGCCGACGTGCATGCCGACCCCGCGCGCTGCGGCCTTGCCGGCTCGCCGACGCAGGTCGTGCGCTCGTTTGTGCCTGACCGCGATCAAACGTGTGAAGCCGTTGAGGGCACACCGACCGAGCAGGCGGCAAAGCTTGCCAAGATTATCGAGGGGATGGCATAGATGAGCGGACTGATTATCGATAGCGAAGCCTGCATCGGCTGCGGTCGCTGCGTCCGCGCCTGTGCCTCGGGTGGCATTGTGGTGGAGGGTGAGCGCCCCAACCGCTGCGCCCGCGTAACCGACGGCTGCATCCTGTGCGGCGGCTGCGTCGACGCCTGTCCGGTCAACGCGATCTCGATTGAGCGTGATGAGGCCGCCGGCGCGGTGGACCTCGATGCATATCGAGACATTTGGGTATTCGTGCAGACCGACGAGCACGATACAGTGGCTCCCGTGGCATATGAGCTCATGGGCAAGGGCCGCGAGCTTGCTGATGCCCGCGGCTGTCGCTTGGTAGCGCTGGTCGGCATGGGCCCCGAGGGCTCGCTTGGGGACTTGGAGCATCTGGTTTGTGCCGGCGCGGACGAGGTCCTGGTCTGTCGCGACGAGCGCCTGCGCCAAAACGATGCAGAGGTCTACGCCCGCCTGATCTGCGATTTGGTAGCCGAGCGCAAGCCCGAGGCTATTCTGTACGGCGCGAGCGCTTTTGGGCGCGAGTTGGCGCCCGGCGTTGCCGTGCGCTTGCAGACGGGCCTTACAGCCGACTGCACCGTGCTTTCGATGGATACGGAGACGGGCCTGTTGCAGCAGACGCGCCCGGCGTTTGGCGGCAACCTGATGGCTACCATCGTTTGCCCCAACCATCGCCCTCAAATGGCTACGGTGCGTCCCGGCATCTTTAAGGCGCCCGACTTTGACTACAGCCGCTCCGGCGCGATTGTCCAGGTATTACTGGCAGATGGCGTTAAGGCCCGCGTCGAAATCTCGATCCCCGCCGAGGAGTGGGGACAGCAGGCTTCGATTGCCGATGCCGAGCGTCTTGTCGTGGTGGGTCGCGGCATCGGCTCCAAGAAGAACCTGCCTCTGATGCGAAAGCTCGCCGACGCCCTGGGCGCCGAGCTCGGCTGCACGCGACCCGTTGTGGAGGCCGGCTGGCTGGAGTATCGCCATCAGATCGGTCAGACGGGCGTATCGGTCTCGCCGAAGCTCCTCGTGAGCATCGGTGTCTCGGGCGCTATCCAGCATCTCGCCGGCATTGGCGGGGCGGAGTGCATTATCGCCATTAACGAGGACCCGGATGCCCCCATCTTTGGCGCCGCCCAGTATAAGGTCGTCGGTGATGCCGTTGAGGTTGTCGAAGAGCTGCTGGCTCAGCTTGAGCGCTAGGCGCCTGCCAGCCAGGTGCGCATCTCGCCTTTGAGGCGCTCCCAGGTCGCCTGTGTGGCGGGATCGGTAAAGGGCCGTTTAATGCCAAAGGGTGCGTCGAGCAGGCGGTAGATATCGCCCTGCTCGCGCGCCAGCGCGCGGCTTGCGGGATAGACAAGTTCAAACATAAAGCAGATGAGCCCTACCAGGAAGTCTGCCGGCTCCTCGCGCTCATCGCGTGCGACGCACCGGCGCTCGTCAAAGGCGGCGAGCGTCGGCGCCGAGAAGCCACTGGAAAGAAACGTGTCCTCATTCACTTTGAGGATGGTGTCGACGGTACTGTCAGCGATGGTGCGCATTATGTCGATCTTGTCGCCGTCGCGCACGATGTCGCAGAAGCTCTGGGTGCGCTTATCGAGCTGCGCGGGTAGGCGGAAATCGCTGTGATAGGCAATGCTCGCGCGAATGAGCTCGTCGTTCTCGTCGGCCTCAATAAAATTGCGGATGCTCGTTGCGGCTGGTGCATCGGCGGGATTCTCGCCAAAGAGGACCTCGACGCCCAACGCTGCATGGCTCATGCTCTCGGCATCTTTAAAGGTGTCCCAGCGTCGCAGCTGCTCAAAGCGGCCCATATCGTGCAGCAGGCCGCAAAGCCAGGCCAGGTCAATATCCTCTGTCGACCAGTTCTGCTCGCGCGCCACGGCATCGCACGCTTCCGCCACGTGATAGGTGTGCTCGATTTTGAGTGCGATGCGCGGATTGGTGGCATCGTAGGCATCGGTATAGGTCTTGAAGGCCCTGGCTGCCCGCGTTCGATCGATAGCTGTCATAATGACTTCCTAAAAAGTTGTGTCCTTCGATCCGATGGCAATTGTAGGTGAACCCGGTTGCCGCCGGACGATAAATCTGCCGCATCGTTGCATGCGGCTCGGATGTCTTGTCGGGATAAGGAACGTTATGGTGTTCAAAATCGTTAAAACTGTCTGGCCGGTGATGCTTACCTATGTTGCGATAGGCGCGCCGTGCGGAATGATTATGGCGCAGACGGGGATGGAGCCCTGGATGGTCTTTGCCCTGAGTAGCACGTTCGTGACAGGCAGTGGGCAGTTCATGATCTGCAACCTGTGGCTGGCGGGCGTGCCGGCAGCATCGATCGTCGCAAGCGTCGCCGCGATCTCCTCACGCTTCGCACTTTATTCGGCGTCGATCGCACCGCATCTGACGGGCGCCTCGAAGCGTCAAACGCTGGCGGTTGCCGCGACGCTCACCGAAGAGGCGTACGGCATCTCGCTAGCCAAGTTGGTCGAGGGGGATGACTGGGGCCCACGCGAGTCCTTTGCGCTCAACGTGATCCTCATCGCAACGTGGGGCGTCTCATGCACGATGGGCGCCGTTGTCGGCGCCGTCATCGATGTTCCCACCGCTATTGCAGGTTTTGTCTGCACATCGCTCTTTATCTGCCTGCTCTTTTCGCAGCGATTGTCGCGCGGCAATGTCGTGGCCGCCGTTTTGGCTGCGGTATCCGTCGCTATATGCAAGTTTTTTGGGTGGACGAATGTCGCTGTGCCGGTGAGCGTGCTCGTCGGTGTCGCCGTGGCGCTCGTGTGCGATGCCCTTACGGATGGAAGGGGTGCCCGCGATGCCCATTAATGAGTTTTTGGTCCTGTGGCTGTCGTCGTGGGCGGCCATCGCGTTCTTCCGCATCGCCCCGGCGTTTGCCTTGCGTGGACGAACGCTGTCGCCCCGCGTTACCGAGGCCTTGGGCTACATTCCGCCGGCCGCCTTTGCGGCGTTGGTTGCCAACGACTTGATAAGCCCCGGCGCTTTCGACGCCGGCCTGTGGCAGGGCTTGATTCCCTGGATCGCGGCTGCCGGCGTCGTGGTGGTGGCAATCAAGACAAAGTCGATGCTGTGGTGCTGCGTTTCGGGCATCGTGCTCTATATCGCCTTGAGTCTCGTGTAAGAGCAGGGCGCGCTTGCCGCCTTGGCCTAACGAATCGAATTTCTCATCGAGCTGGTCTGCTTCTTCTGGTACCATGGTCAGACTTTACTGTAGCAAAGCATGACGTGGGCTTTTGTTCCCCGTCAGCGAAAATGGGGGTTTCATGGCACAGGAAGCAACCGCCAACGAGCAAAAGAAATTCAAGGTCCCGCGCATCCCGGGCGACATCATGATCTATCCCATGATCGTCGGCCTTTTGCTCAACACCTTCTGCCCGCAGGTCTTTGAGATCGGCGGCTTCTTTACGGCTGCCTGCCGCGGTGGTTCCAATACCATCGTTGCGGCGATCCTGCTCTTCGTGGGCGCCGGTATCAGCTTTAAGTCCACGCCGGGCGCCATCAAGACCGGCATTGTCGTGCTGATCCCCAAGCTTGTCGTCGCGGCGGCTCTCGGTTTGGGCGTGGCCTATTTCTTTAACGACAACTTCCTGGGCCTGAGCTCCGTGTCCATCATCGGCGGCATCACGTTTTGCAACATGGCGCTTTATACGGGCATCATGGGCGAGTTCGGCGACGAGTCCGAGCAAGGTGCCGTCGGCATCCTGTTCTTTACGGCCGGCCCCGCCGTCACGATGATTATCCTCGGCGTCTCGGGTCTCGCTAACATCCCGCTGGGCACCATCGTTGGCTCTATCCTGCCGCTTGTTATCGGCATGGTTTTGGGCAACCTGTTCCCGTTCATTAAGAACCTGCTGGTCCCCGGCACCAATCCCGCGATCGCTGTCATTGGTTTTCAGCTCGGTGCGTCCATGAGCCTGTCGAGCTTCATCACCGGCGGCATCTCGGGCATTCTGCTGGGCCTCATCACGCTCTTTATCGTCGGTCCCATCACCTTTGCCTTCGAGCGCCTGTGCGGCGGCAACGGCAAGGCTGCCGTTGCCTGCTCCACCATCGCCGGTACGGCCATGACCACCCCGGTCGCTCTCGCCGAGGTCGCTCCGCGCTATGCCGAGCTTGCGCCCACTGCGTACGCCCAGATCGCCACTGCCGTTATCATCACGGCGATCATGGCCCCGATCCTGACCGGCTGGGTCGACAAGAAGTTCTGCCAGGGCAAGGAGGACCTGTCGGTTGCCGGCGTCGAGGCTATCGAGGAGGCCGTCGCGACCGATATCGACGGCGAGTAATCGTCTCTTCGAGTCAATGAAACGGCGCGTGCAATTCACGCCATCTGAGCGTCCGAACGGCATCTGTTATTCAGTGTCATTCGGACGCTCTGCTATTATTCCCTTTACCCCTGGGAGTAAGGGGTGTTTGCTGTCCGAGTGTGTCTCGGGCGATTTTGGCCACTTGGATATAGAGGGGATGGAGCCTGGTGGTTAAGGCACTCAAGATCGAGATATTTATGCTGTGCATGATTATTCTTATCGGGCTTGCCGCGCGAAGTCGCCGCTCCTTGTTCTCGAGCACCCAGCAGCTTTTGTTTAGCATGCTGGGCTACACGTCTGCTGCCTACATTTTCTTCGATATGATCTGGACGCTCTCGGACGGCGTGAGCACTCCTGTAGGCATCACGGCCAACTGGATTTCCAACGCGGTTTC
This sequence comes from uncultured Collinsella sp., assembly GCA_900546455.1. Classification (GTDB taxonomy): domain Bacteria; phylum Actinomycetota; class Coriobacteriia; order Coriobacteriales; family Coriobacteriaceae; genus Collinsella. Next base: position 37,386 of record URCS01000015.1, read on the forward strand.
GTTTTCGCTGTTCGCCATCGCGTGCCTCATTTGGTTTTTCTATTCCGAGACGATGCAGGGCTCGCGGCTCCTGACCACGCCCTATAGGGTGGTACTTTTAACGTTGCCAACCGCATTGGTGGTCGTGTTGGCATTTACCAGCTACTGGACGCACACTATGTTCTATATCGATGCGCAGGGCGTATATCGTCGCGGAGCGCTTTATATGATTCAGCCTATCGTTAGCTACTGCTACGTCATATATACGTCCTTGCATGCCTTTATTCAGGCTCGAAAAGTCGAAAGCCTGCAAACGAAGGCCATCTATCGAACCTTGGCATTTTTCGCCATTCCGGCCCTGGTGGGCGGTACCTTTCAGGTTGTATTATCGGTGCCCGGCCTTTGTGTCGGCATAATGATTAGCATATTGCTACTCTACATCATCTACCAGGAGCAGCTGATCTCGACCGACCCGTTGACTGGCCTTAACAATCGCAACCGTTTTGAGACCTATATGCTGTCGCTGTTCTCAAATGTGGATCAGGCCGAAGATGTGTATCTGCTTATGATGGACGCCGACGGCTTTAAGCAGATTAACGATCACTATGGACATGTGGAGGGCGACCATGCCCTCCAGGTCGTATCTGCTACGCTCAAAGAGGTCTGCTCGGCGTCTGGTGGCTTTATCGCACGTTATGGCGGCGATGAGTTCGTGGTGCTCCAAAAGGCGACGGCGGAGCAGGACATCATAAGCCTGTGTGCGGCAATCAACGATGAGCTCGCACGTGCCGACGTGCCGTATCTGCTGCGGATGTCCATCGGCTACGCACGGGTCGGCGACGGTGTCGATACCTGGCAAGACTTGCTTCGCGCTGCCGATGTGGAGCTCTACCGCGTCAAGGCCGAGAAAAAGAAAGCCGGCGTCCAGATACGCTAGAAAAAGGGGCGCACGCTTGCGTGCGTGGCGGCCCTCAGCTCACCGATGTACTCCAATAAGCTAAAGTGTGCGAACAACCTCTCTAAAAAGGTGAGCTCGCTAGGCCTTTTTAGGTTTGTTGACGATGATGATGCCGCCGCAGACCAACAGCAGGGCAACGATGACGGTAACGGGGCTCGTGCCGGCGCCCTCGCCGAGCAGCAGCGCGCTCAGCAGCACACCAAAGACGGGGTTCATAAAGCCAAAGACCGAGACGCGGCTGACGGGGTTGACGGCGAGCAGACGGGACCACAGCGAGTACGCGACGGCAGAAATAAGTGCCATATAAATGATGAGTGCGATAGCGGGGGCGATTGCGGTGGGGGATAACGTGCCGCCCATTAAAAACCCGATGGCGGTAAGGACCAGACCACCGACTAAAAACTGCCAGCCGGCGAGCAGGACGCCGTCATGCTCGCGCGAGAAGATACCGATGAGGCAGGTCGACAGGGCGCCCGCAACCGTGGAAGCCAAGATAAAGCCCTCGCCGTCGAGCGTAAAGCCAAAGGTGCCATCCGCGCCCGAAAGGTTGACGAGCGCGACACCGGCAAAGCCCAGCACGCAGCCGAGCACCTTGGCCACATCGAGCTTTTCGGTGCGAAACGCCAGGGCGGCAAAGAGGATGGCTAGGAAGTTGGCGCTGGCTTCGATGATGGAGCTCGACATGGCGCTTGCTCGTGAGAGGCCAAGGTAGAAAAAGAAATACTGACCGATGGTCTGGAAGAGCGACAGCGTGAGGATAGGTTTTATGTCGCGCGCCTGCGGAACGAGCGGACGGCGCTGGGCGACGCTCATACCAACAATGACCAGCGTGCCGGCAAGGGTGAAGCGCAGGCCCGCGAAGAGCAGTTGCGAGGCGCTATCGTGCGCCGGGATGCCAAAGAGCGCGTAGCCGATCTTGATGCAGGGAAAAGCCGACCCCCAGAGTGCGCAGCAAACGAGGCAGCCCAGGATGAGTCCGGGTAGGGTGGCGAGATACGGCTTGCGGCTTTCCATGATGTCCTTCCTACATGCGCGAAACAAAAAAAGAACCCGCCACCGGATGTGCCGGTGGCGGGTGTTATTACCCGAAGGGATTGTACCCGATGGGAAAGGTTTAGGCGAAGTAGGCTACGCCACTCTCAAAGATGGGCATGAACTTATCGCCGGGGACATGCTCGGGCACGTTGCGGTACAGGTTGTCGCCGCGACGCTCGGCGTGGCCCATCTTGCCCAGGACGCGGCCGTCGGGGCTCGTGATACCCTCGATGGCCAGTGCGGAGCCGTTGGGGTTGACGGAAAGATCCATGCTGGGCTTGCCGTCCTCGCCCACGTACTGCGTGGCGACCTGGCCGTTGGCGATGAGCTGGGCGAGCACCTCGTCGTTGGCGACAAAGCGGCCCTCGCCGTGGCTGATGGCGACGGTGTAGGGGTCGTCGAGGCTGCACTGAGACAGCCACGGGGACAGGTTGGACGAGATACGGGTGCGCACCAGGCGGCTCTGGTGGCGGCCGATGGTGTTGAACGTCAGCGTGGGCGCATCGGGCGTGGCGTCGACGATATCACCGTAGGGCACCAGACCGAGCTTGACCAGCGCCTGGAAGCCATTGCATATGCCCAGCATCAGGCCATCGCGGGTCTTGAGCAGGTCGCGGACGGCCTCGGTGACCTCGGGAGCGCGGAAGAACGCCGTGATGAACTTGGCGGAGCCGTCGGGCTCGTCACCGCCCGAGAAGCCGCCGGGGATCATAACGATCTGGCTTGCACGGATGCGGCGGGCAAGCTCGCGGGTGCTCTCGGCGACGGCCTCGGGCGTGAGGTTGTTAATCACGAAGGTGTCGGCCTCGGCACCGGCGGCACGGAAGGCGCGGGCGCTGTCGTACTCGCAGTTGTTGCCGGGGAACACGGGGATGATCACGCGCGGGCGGGCGATCTTGGCGCCGCCGTACACGTGGATATCCTTGGCACGGAAGTCGATGGTCTCGACCTCGGGGGTCTCGCCGACGCTGCGGTAGGCGAAGACGCCCTCGATGCCGCTCTCCCAGGCCTCCTGGAGCTCGGCGAGCTCGATGACCTTGGAGCCGGTGTCGATGACATAGCCCTCGACGGTGGTGCCCAGGGGCTCGACGACAACGCCGTCGGCGACCTCGGGCAGCTCGGCATCCTCGGCGAGCTCGACGATAAAGCTGCCGTAGAGCGGGGTGAAGAGGCTCTCCACGTCCACGTCCTCGGCAAGTTCGATGCCGATCTGGTTGCCGACGCACATCTTGAAGAGGCTCTCGGCGCCGCAGCCGTAGCCGGGCGTGGAG
>URCS01000016.1 GCA_900546455.1 uncultured Collinsella sp.
CTGCTCAGATGGACGGCGCTATCCTGGTCATCGCCGCTACCGACGGCCCCATGGCTCAGACCCGCGAGCACATCCTGCTCGCCCGTCAGGTCGGCGTTCCCTACATCGTCGTCTTCCTGAACAAGTGCGACATGGTCGACGATGACGAGCTCATCGACCTCGTCGAGATGGAGACCCGTGAGCTCCTCTCCGAGTACGATTTCCCCGGCGACGACATCCCCGTCATCCGTGGCTCCGCTCTGGGCGCTCTCGAGGGCGACGCCAAGTGGATGGACGCCATTCGCGAGCTCATGAAGGCCGTCGACGAGTACATCCCGACGCCTGCTCGTAACAACGACCTCCCGTTCCTGATGGCCGTTGAGGACGTTATGACCATCTCCGGCCGTGGTACCGTTGCTACTGGCCGTGTCGAGCGCGGTGAGCTCAAGCTCAACGAGCCCGTCGAGATCGTCGGCATCAAGGATACCCAGAACACCGTCGTTACCGGTATCGAGATGTTCCGTAAGTCCATGGACTTCTGCGAGGCTGGCGACAACGTCGGTCTGCTGCTCCGCGGCATCAAGCGTGAGGACATCGAGCGCGGCCAGGTTCTCTGCAAGCCCGGTTCGGTTACCCCGCACACCAAGTTCACCGGCGAGATCTACGTTCTGACCAAGGAGGAGGGCGGCCGTCACACCCCGTTCTTCGATGGTTATCGTCCTCAGTTCTACTTCCGTACCACCGACGTTACCGGTACGGTCAAGCTCCCCGAGGGCACCGAGATGGCTATGCCTGGTGACCACATCACCATCGAGGGCGACCTCATCCACCCGATCGCCATGGAGGAGGGCCTGCGCTTCGCTATCCGCGAGGGTGGCCACACCGTCGGTTCGGGCATCGTCTCCACGATCATTGAGTAAATTAGCTCTTTGATATAGCTGACTTAGAGAACCCGGCACTTATATGGGTGCCGGGTTCTTTTCTGCAATGGATATTGAGCCGTTGCTGGTGTCGAGAGGATCGATAATGGTCCTGGATGCACCGTCGATTAGCTCTCGATGGCTTCATTGATGTGTTCCAAATATGAATGGATCCACCGAGAACCAATTGACTCGAGGTTTTCATTGACAGCACTTACGTGGAGCTGATAAAGTAACAACTCGTGCCCGTACGGGGCGGAAATGAAAGGTTCAGGATACATGCGTACTCTAGTTACTCTTGCGTGCACTGAGTGCAAGCGCCGCAACTATACGACCACCAAGAACAAGTCGACCATGCCTGATCGTATGGAGATCAAGAAGTATTGCCCCTGGTGCCGTCACCACACGCTGCACAAAGAGACTCGCTAGTCTCTAGTCACATACGCCAGTAGTTCAATTGGTAGAGCATCGGTCTCCAAAACCGAGTGTTGAGGGTTCGAGTCCTTCCTGGCGTGCCAGTCATTATTCCGTAAGCTCCCACTTGGGGGCTTACGGTTTACTCATGTATAAGCGCATTGCGCGGAGGTAACCCAAATGGCCAACAAGAAGAACAAGAAGAAGGCTCAGCAGCCGGCACCTGCCAACAAAGCTGCCGCCAACTCCAAGGTTGAGGCCAAGAAGGCCGTTGCCAAGAAGAACGAGAAGGCTGCGAAGTCCAAGAAGAACGAGAAGCCTGGTTTCTTCGCCCGCACCAAGAAGTATTTCGCTTCGGTCAAGTCCGAGATGAAGCGTGTCACGTGGCCCGATAAGAAGGAGCTCGTGAACTACTCGGTCGTCGTTTGCGCTTCTCTGATCGTCGTCGGCGTCGTCATCGCTCTGCTCGATGCTGGCTTTGGCGAGGCTCTTGCTCTGTTCTCTGGATTGAGGGGCTAAACCATGTCTAAGCGTTGGTACGTCGTTCACACTTACTCTGGATACGAGAACCGTGTTAAGTCCGATCTCGAGCATCGAATCGAGACTATGGGCATGCAGGACCGTATCTTTGATATCGAGATTCCTATGGAGCGTGTCACCGAGATTAAAGAGGGTGGCAAGCGTGAGACCAAGGATTCCAAGATTTTCCCGGGTTATGTCCTTGTCCGCATGGAGATGGATGATGATGCTTGGACGTGTGTTCGTAACACGCCTGGCGTCACCGGTTTCCTAGGCGGCAACGGCAAGCCCGCTCCGCTTTCCCGCGACGAGTACAACAAGATGACTCGTCGTCCCGGTAAGGGCGATTCGCCCAAGCGCACCTCGGTTGATATTGAGGTCGGTACGTCCGTCCGCGTCACCGATGGCCCGCTTACCGACTTTGATGGCAAGGTCTCCGAGGTTAACACCGAGGCTGGCAAGCTCAAGGTCACGCTGATGATCTTTGGCCGCGAGACGCCGGTCGAGCTCGACTTTAACCAGGTCGCTGTCATCGCTTAAGTTTTCGTCCGTTCGCGCGAGCGTGCTTCTTCTGTGACTGCTCATCTCAGGAGTGCTTCTAACACGTGCGTGCTTACGATATAGCAAGTACTTCACACTCGTGATTCGAAAGGAATGACCATGGCTGAGAAGAAGGTTGCCAACGTCATTAAGCTCCAGATTCCTGCTGGTGCAGCAAACCCCGCTCCTCCCGTCGGCCCCGCCCTGGGCGCTGCTGGCGTGAACATCATGCAGTTCTGCCAGGCCTTTAACGCCGAGACGCAGGACAAGAAGGGTGACATCATCCCCGTTGAGATCTCTGTCTACGAGGACAAGTCCTTCTCCTTCATCACCAAGACCCCGCCGGCGGCTCACCTTATCAAGAAGGAGCTGAACCTCAAGTCTGGTTCCGCTAAGCCCCAGGCTGACAAGGTTGGTCAGCTCTCCCAGGAGCAGCTCACCAAGATCGCCGAGATCAAGATGCCGGACCTCAATGCCAACGACATTGACGCCGCCAAGAAGATCATCGCCGGTACCGCCCGTTCCATGGGCGTCACCATCGCTGAGTAGCGATTTCTTATGGTAACGGCGGGTGCTCCGACCGGGGCGCCCGTTAAATGTGTGCAATAGGGCACACGATACGATGTGGGAGGGCTCACGCCCGTTTAACCACAGGAGGTAATGCACATGGCTAAGCATGGTAAGAGCTATAACGCCGCTGCCGAGAAGATCGACCGCGCCACGCTCTACACCCCCCTTCAGGCTGCCAAGCTCATCAAGGAGCTCGACACCGCCAAGTTCGACGAGACCGTCGAGGCTCACTTCCGTTTGGGCATCGATACTCGTAAGGCTGACCAGAACATCCGTGGTTCCATCTCCCTGCCCCACGGCACCGGCAAGACCGTTCGTGTTGCCGTCTTCGCCGAGGGCGAGAAGGCCCGTGAGGCTGAGGCTGCCGGCGCCGACATCATCGGTTCCGACGAGCTCGTCGCCCAGATTCAGAAGGGCGAGATCAACTTCGACGCCGCTATCGCTACGCCGAACATGATGGCCAAGGTTGGCCGCATCGGTAAGATCCTTGGTCCCCGTGGCCTCATGCCGAACCCCAAGCTCGGCACCGTGACCATGGACGTCGCCAAGATGGTCTCCGAGCTCAAGGCTGGCCGCGTTGAGTACCGCGCCGACCGCTACGGCATCTGCCACGTGCCCCTGGGCAAGAAGTCCTTCTCTGAGCAGCAGCTCGTCGAGAACTACGCTGCCCTGTACACCGAGATTCTGCGCGTCAAGCCCTCTTCTGCTAAGGGCAAGTACGTCAAGTCCATCTCCGTGTCTTCCACCATGGGCCCTGGCGTCAAGGTCGATCCCGCTGTCCAGCGTGACTTCCTGGCTGAGTAACTGCTAGTTACTGCCTGAGTACAGCAAGCATTGCTAAAGAAACCCGGTTCTGCCTTGTGCAGGACCGGGTTTCTTGCTATCGCGTCAAAAGCACCATAAAGGGGACAGTGTCCCCTTTATGGTGGTTACCAGGGTGTTCTGGCTGTTGAAGACTCGATGGCTTCGTGGCGTTTGAGCTCGCGGCGCATGGTTTGTGAGTTGAGCCAAGCTGCTTGCCAGCCGCGGATGGGGTAGTGCGTCTGGTCGAGCTCAAACTGCGTATAGCCGCAGGCGTTGATGATCGTCGTTCCACACACATGCTGACGCTCGCGCTGAAAATCGCAACCGTAGCTTTGGTGCACATGCCCGTGCACCATGTAGTCGGGATTCCAGGATTCGAGTGCTGTGTTAAAACACTCGAATCCTCGATGCGGCAGATCGTCCAGATCACCCATACCGGCGGCGGGTGCATGGGTAAGCAGAATGTCGCACCCGCCGACCATCCTAACCTTACGCGACAGCTTACGCATGCGCTTGGACATCTCGCGTTCGGTGTACATGTTGGCGCCGTCGCGATAACGCATGGACCCGCCAAGGCCCGCAATGCGAATCCCTCGGTACGTGTACACGCTGTCCTCTACGCAGATACATCCACCCGGTGCATGACGTGCGTAGCGGTCATCGTGATTGCCGCGCACGTAGATGAGCGGTTTGTTGATGACCGTAACCAAAAACTCAAGATAGTCCGGGTCCAGATCGCCGGCGGACAAAATCAGGTCGACGCCCTCAAAGCGTTCCTTGCGAAAGCACTCCCAAAGGCATCGTTCTTCGGTATCGGCTATGGCAAGGATTTTCATAGGGCAGGGACTTTCGGCTCATCGTCGAGCTGCGGAATGGTGCCTACCACGTTATCCGCCAGCCAATTCATCTCGACAATCTGCGTGCTCGGCAGCGGAGGGAAGCCTTCGATCTGTACCACGCCGTTCTGACTGTGGAGCTCGCCGCCAAAGGGGTTGATGGATCCCTCGACAATGCCGTTGCGGAGCAACTGCACGAGTTTGCGCGTCTGGTAGGGTAGGCCCGGAGCGTAACGGATGTCGATAACGCCGGAGCTCATGCCGTACCAGTAGTTGACGGCGCGCACTTGGTTGTCATCGCTGGTCTCGTCCCACGTGCCGTGCAGAAGGCTGCGAACGATGAGCTCGTAGTAACGGCCCCAGTTCCATACCGGCATGGCGATGCCGGTAACCTTGCCATCGACCAGGCGGTGGAGTCCGTAGGCCGTAGGGTCTTCGAGCGACTTTGACATGTCAGCGCCGGTCATGACGCTCACGCCTTCGCGGCACATGGCCTCGGCGAGACCGCCGGCGGGCACATCGCCCCAGGTGAGGATAATTTGCGCGCGGGGGTCGAGCAGCGAGGCACCGATGGCAAAGGCATTGATCTCGCTGAGCGCGCCGGATGCGAAGACCGACGCGTGGTAGCCGATGCGATGGTTGTCCGCCATGCTGGCGGCAAGGGCGCCCAGGAGGAACTTGGCCTCGTACATCTTGCCAAAGTACGAACGGACGCTTTGGTGGGGAAGGCCGATAGAGCAGTTAAGGAACCGAACCTGGGGATACTCAACGGCAGCTCTGAGCGTGTATTCCATCAGGCGGTGCGAGGTCGAGAAGATGACGTTGTCTCCATGTTTGACAGCCGTTTCCACGGCGGCGTAGAACACGTCCGGATCGTGACAGTCTTCGAACGCCTCGGTGCGCACGATACCGTCAAAGTGCTCATCGAGATACTGACGTCCTTGGTCGTGCAGACTGTCCCAGCTCGACGCCGCACAGGGGAACTCATGGATAAAGGCGATACGCAGGGGGTTGGCCGCCGAATAGACAGTCTTGCCCATAAAGAAGTTGAGCACGCCGGAGGTGGACTTGGCGGGCGACTCCTCCTCATCGACGCTCGGCGCTTCGACAAGATCGACCTTGTCCTCGTCGTTTTTGCCGGCAATGACCAGCTCGCGCCAAATCTTGCACAGGCGGTTTACGACGATATCCGTCGGCGTATCCAGCAGGCGGTCCTGGTTGTACACATTGAGGTAGACGAGCATGGCGTCGGCGGGCGTAATGTCCAGGTGGTCGCCGCCTGCGCGAAGGTAGGCGCGCTTAAAGAGCAGGAAGGTGTGGCGCAGGTAGTCGACCTTTTTCTGCGGCCATTTTTCGATAAGGTTCCGACCGAGCATCTTGGCGAGCGTCTCGTAGCTTCCCTCACGCGAGAACTTGATTTCGTATAGGGGGCAGACGCGCCAAAACGCGCAGAATTCACCGTACAGGCGGCTTTCGACGGAATCCCATGTGCCGGGGTAGAGACGGGTGACCCTGGCCGAAACCGTTGGAGCGTCCAGGAATTTGAGGACACTGACGCGTTTGTTGCCTTCCTGGACATAGAACCGATGCATGAACTCGGTGACGATGATGGGATCGCGATAGCCCTCGGTTACCTGGATGTCGTAGAGGTTGGACCACTTGCGGGCGAACTCAGTGTTAAACGGCAGCAGGGGCATAAAGTTGCATGAAAAGGCGGACTGACGGCCTTTGGTGACTGTGCCGACGACCATTTCGAGCGGAATATCCCTTAGGCCGACATTCTCTCGCTGACCTAAGGGGAGCTGGGCAAAGAGGCTGTCGAGGTCCGTAAGGTACGGGTGCTCGCTTTGGCTGATGGCGCGACGGCGTCCCTGCTCGCCGCGCTTGCGTGCTTGACGATAGGCCTCTTCCATGATGTTGCTCCCTTAGTCGTTTAAACAACTATATGAACCATGGTACCACGAATGAAAACCACCACAAAGGTGCCTGTCCCTTTTTGGCGGGTTAGGCGATGATGGGGGCGATGGCACGGATGCAGGCGTCGGCTGCCGTGAAAGTAGTGCTGTCGTCGCTGACGATAAAGATGATCTTTCCTTTGATGCCAAAGTCGCCGATTTCGCTAAAGAGTACGTAGGGCTCCTTGTCAAAGCCCGAGATGGGAAGCACGGCGGCCTTGGTGGCGCTGGTCAGCTCGTCTGCCAGCACGTCAAGGGAAGCCCACTTGGACGTGTCCTTTACGGCAACGGGCACGGCCACGCGCCCAAAGGGCATCAAATGCACGAGTGTGTTCTTGGAAATGTTGGAGTTGGGCACAATGATGGTCTGTCCACAGGCATCCTCAATCGTTGTATGGCGCCAAGTGATGTCTTGGACCACGCCGGATACGCCGCCGACCTCGATATTGTCGCCGGGCTTGATGATGCCCATAAAGGTCACCTGCATGCCGCCGATAAGGTTTGACAGCGTGTCCTGAAAGCCGAGCGAAATGGCGATGCCGCCGACGCCAAGAGCGGCAACGAGGGCGTTTGCGTTAATGCCAAAGCAGTTGTCGAGGATAAAGCTGCCGCCGATCATCCAGATGACGGCCCGCGCGATGTTGATGAAGATACTCGATGCCGGAAGCGGGTTATCGTCTCGGTTAAGCAGATGGTTCAGGGTCTTGGATACGACCTTGGCGGCGACGGCGGTGCCTATCGCCAAGATGACGGCCCAGATGATGTTGTGGACCCACCGTTGCTCAAAGAAATGAAGAATCGGCTCAAACAATTCCATGTAGGGAAAACCTCCTAATGATCGTCCAACCATGATACCCACCAAGAAGCCCGTCCGATCACATCGGACGGGCTTCTGTGCTCGATATAAGGTTTACGCGGCGGGGCTGTAAGGCCCGGCGGTGTAGCTTAGCGTCGACGCTTCCAGATAATGCCGAGCATGATGACGATGATGCCGCCGATAAGGCACGCGCCAACTACTGCCAGCGTGCGGTCTCCCGTTGCGGCAAGCTTACCGGTCGTCTTCTTGGTGATGACCTTCGTGGTCGCCGTGTCCGTCTTAGACGAGGGCTTAGGCGTCGGGGCCGGTGAGGGCGTGGGGTCCACGGCTGCGGAGCCGAAGCCGATGGTGCCGGCGAGCCCGGTCATCTTGCTCTCCCAGCCGTTCTGCCCGATCAGCGCCCTCAGCGCCGCCTCGCACGTGCCCCACTCGGTGTACTTGGTGGCGTGTGCAAAGGTGGGAAAGTCGGTCGTGTTGGTAATGATGTAGTTGTTGGTGGCGACGGTATAGGTCTTGGCGGGGTCGAGCGTGCTGCCGTCTTTGGTGAGTGTGGCACTCACAATGCGCTTGCCTTCGGGCTGCGTCCAATCAATCGTCACGTTGATGCCGCCAAAGGAGAGAACGCTGCCAGAGTCATCGCGCCATTTGTACTTGTCTTGCGCCTCCTGCTCGGTGTGACCGGCCGCCACATAAGCCTGCTGAAGCTCGTAGCTGTCGTTACAATCGTCGCTGATTTGTAGCGAGTGCTCGAGCGCTGCGAGGAAGTCCGCGCCGGTCATGGTCCAGGTCTCCACGGTGTTGCCGTAGGGCGAGATGGCGATGACGTTGCCGGCGGTCACGTTGCCCGCCGCGATGCCGCCGCGGATGCCGCCAGCGTTTTCGATAGCGAAGTCCGCGCCCGTCAGGGCAAGATAGGAGCCGCAGATCACGTGGCCGATGGTCTGGGCCTTGGTGGTGTCGCCCTCCTTGCTGGGGCGGAAATCAGTGGTGCGCACCATTTCCCAACCATGCGTGCCTGCGGCGTCCTCGCCGTAGAAATAGTTGGTGGTGGATGTGCCGAGCACCTTGTTCGATTCGTTTTCAAAGTCCTCGTCGAGCGGCTTGATCTTGTTGCGGACGGCTTCAAGGCGGCTTTGGTAGTCGGAGCCCTTGTCGGGGTCTGCCAAAAGGTCGTTGACGTTCTTGGCGGTGTAGAGCTTCTCGTTGCTGTCGTCTGCAGGGACCGTGACCGTGTCGTCGTCGGTCGTCTCGGTGCCATTCGTGTCGTATTTGTACGGAATGGAAAGCAGTCCCACCTCGGCAAAGGCACTGCCCGCCTTGACAACGTGGATTGTCTTGCCGTCGGCTCCCGTCACCTTCTCGTTAAGGTTGATGTGCTCGTGGCCTGCGATAAGGGCATCGACGCCACGGAGTCGCGTGGCAAAGGTCTTGGCGTCGAGCGTGTGCGCGATACACACAACAACATCGCAGCCCTCCTTGCGCAGCTGCTCTGCCTCGGCATTGATGGCGTTCGCGGCACTCGAGAACGACGTACCCGCGACCAGGTCCGCGCGCAGCGAGGAGCCAAGCGACTCATCCATGGCTCCTACAACGCCGACCTTGATCTGGTAGGCGAACGTTGAGTGACCTTCACTGTCCTCCCAGGTGCGATCGAGCGTCTTCGTGATGCTCGAGCTCCATACGCCGCTCGTAGACTTCGCATTCGCGCAGAGCATGGCGAAGGGCGTGCCGCTGGTGCTGTAGCCGGTCATGGTGCGGAGTTTGTCCGCGCCGTAGCTCCAGTCGTGGTTGCCTGGCGTGGTTGCGTCGTAGCCGTCGGCGTAGAAGGTGTCCATGAGCTCGGCGATGCTCTTGCCCTCGCTCATGGTGGCGAAGGACTGTCCGTGGAAGGTATCGCCCGCATCGAGCAAAAGATCGGGGGCGCTGCTTTGGGCGCTATAGAGAACCGCCAGTCCGTCAAAGCCCACCGTGCCGGTGCCCTTGCTTGCGTTGTAGCTGTACTTGTAGCTGCCGTGGATATCGTTGGTGTGCATGACGGCCACGGAGCCGTCAATAGCGGCGGGCAGGTTTCCCGCGAAAGCGAGGCTTGGGATGCCTGCGAGCGCGCCGGCAAACAACGCGGCGGCTAACGTGAACTGCCTCCCATTTCTTGGACACGAGAAATGGGAGGCTTTTTATGCGTATCGACTTGAGGGTGAAACACGGCATCGAGGCCAGGAAGGCGGCGATCGGGCTCTTCGAGCGAGGCCACGGTTACAAATCGGCGGCGAAGGCGCTGTCGGTCCCGCTCGGCACCGTGAGACAATGGCTCTACGTATACCGGTCGTTCGGAAGCGAGGTGCTGCTATCCATGGACGGCAAGCAGGCCAGGTACACATACGAGCAGAAGGTCGCCGCCGCCTCCGCCGTCGTCGACGGCGGCATGACGAAGACCGAGGCGATGGCGGCGTTCGGCATAATGTCGATGTCGCCGCTCAAGAAGTGGTGCGCGCTATACAGCCGGGGCGGCGCGGAGGCCCTGCGCCCGAGGCCCAAGGGCCGGCCGAGCGGTTCCAAGGCGAGGCCGCGCACCCGCGAGCAGGAGCTCGAGGAGCGCTGCCGAAGGCTCGAGACCGAGGTGGCCTACCTAAAAAAATTGCGTGCCCTGGTCGAGAGGGACGGGCTCTGACCAGGGCGAAAGTCGAGGCCGTGAGCGCCCTGCGCGAAGAGGGGCACGGGCTGGGGAGCCTGCTGGAGTGCGCCGGCCTGGCGAGGTCGAGCTACTACTACGCGCTGTCGCACCCGAAGGCTCCCACCAGGCCCGAGCTCTGGGAGGCCGCCGCCGAGATATTCTCGCGCACCGCCAACGGGTGCGGCCACAGGCAGATCGCCATGTGCCTGCGCGCCGAGCGGGGCGTGCGCATAGCCTACAAGACGACGCTGAAGATGATGCGCGAGATGGGCATCAGCTGCGGGATCCGCCGCGAGACCGACTACCACAGGTACAACTCGTACAGGGGCAAGGTCGGAAAGACCTTCGAGAACGTCATCGGCAGGGACTTCGCCGCCGACGGGCCGTGGGAGAAGATTGGCACCGACGTCACCGAGTTCAAGCAGCCCTGGGGCAAGGCCTACTTCGCGCCGGTCTACGACTTCGGCAGCAAGGAGATCGTCGCCTGGTCCACGTCGCTGCACCCCAACATGGCTCAGCAGCACGAGCTGCTCGACCAGCTCGTGTCCAAGAAGCCCGAGGGCTCCAGGCCGATCCTGCACTCGGACATGGGCTGGCAGTACCAGCAGGCCGGTTGGTGCAGGCGGCTGGAGGAGGCCGGCGTGGTGCAGAGCATGTCCCGGAAGGGCAACTGCATCGACAACGGCGCGACGGAGCAGGTGTTCGGCCACATCAAGGACGAGTTCTTCCGCGGAAGGACGTGGCCGGACTTCGAGTCCTTCAAGGCGGACCTCGACGACTTCGTGGTCCATTGGAACACGAGGAGGCGCCAGGTTAAACTGAAGGGACTGACCCCGGAGGAGTTCCGGAGACAGTCCCTTGCGGCGTAGTTCTTATTTAAGCCGTCCAAGTTTTGGGGCGCAGTTCAACGCAAGGCGGGGGAGTCTTTTCATGGCAGTTTCCTTAGTCCTTAGCCAGAATGTCTGGTTGAATATCGGATTATCGACATAATATGCGAAAACCGCCGCAAGGGCGCTTGTCCCTTAGCGGCGGTTTTGACGTTTGCGCAGATAAAACCTGCCAAAATAAACCTGTCCCTTTTTGGCAGGTTTTAGCTCAGCAGCATGCGGTCGTTGGCGAGCTCGCCTCCCGAGACCTCCTCGAACTTCTGCAGCAGGTCGGCTACGGTGAGCGACTTCTTCTCATCGCCCGCCACGTCGTAGATCACGTGGCCTTCGTGCATCATGATCAGACGGTTGCCCAGACGGATGGCGTCGTTCATGTTGTGCGTGACCATGAGCGTGGTCAGGTGGTTCTCGTCGACGATCTCCTCGGTCAGGTTAAGCACCTTAGAGGCCGTCTTGGGGTCGAGGGCCGCGGTGTGCTCGTCGAGCAGCAGCAGGCGCGGCCTGGTGAGCGTGGCCATCAGCAGGGTGAGTGCCTGGCGCTGGCCACCCGAGAGCAGGCCGACCTTGGCGTTGAGACGCGTGTCCAGACCAAGGTCCAGGCGCTTGAGCAGCTCAACGTACTCATCTTTCTCGGCCTTGGTGACGCCCCACGAAAGGCCGCGACGCTGGCCGCGACGCTTGGCGAGGGCCAAGTTCTCGGCAATCTGCATGTCGGCAGCGGTGCCGCGCATGGGGTCCTGAAACACGCGGCCCAGGTACTTGGCGCGCTGCGACTCGCTCAGGCGCGAGATGTCGGTGCCGTCGAGCTCGATAACGCCCGAATCGAGCGGGTACACGCCGGCGATCATGTTGAGCAGCGTGGACTTGCCGGCGCCGTTGCCGCCGATCACGGTTACAAAGTCGCCGTCATTCAGGGTGAGGTCGACGCCGGTGAGCGCGCGCTTCTCGGTGACGGTGCCCTTGTTAAAGGTCTTCTTGACGTGCGAGAGCTTAAGCATCTGCCTCATCCCCCTTCGTGTAGGAGCTGCGGAGCTTATAGCGCTCCCAAACCACGGGTACGCACAGGGCCACAGCGACAATTACGGCGGAAAGCAGCTTCATGTCGTTGGCGTCCATGCCCAACTGCAGCACGATGGCGCGGATAAGGAAGTACACCACGGAGCCAAAGACGGCGGAGGCAAGACGGACGCTAAACTGCGTGAGGCCGCCGGGCAGCAGACGGCCGAGCACCTCACCGATAACAATGGCGGCAAGACCGATAACGATGGCACCGGTGCCCATACCAATGTCGGCATACTTTTGGCTCTGGCAGATGAGCGCGCCCGAAAGGCCGATGAGGGCGTTGGAGAGCACGAGGGCGATCATCTTGGTGGAGTTGGTGTTGACGCCCAGGGCGCGGATCATGTACTCGTTGTTGCCGGTGGCGCGCAGCGCCGAGCCAATCTCGGTGCCAAAGAACCAATACAGGATGGCAACGATAGCCACGGCGAGCAGGATGCCCAAGATGATGGCAACGGTGGACTGCGGCAGGCCGATCATATTGCTGACGGCCGAAAACACGGTGCCCTTGGCAAGAATGGGCGTATTGGACTTGCCCATGATGCGCAGGTTGATGGACCACAGGCTGATCTGGGTGAGGATTCCGGCGAGGATCGCGGGAATCTCGAAGACGGTGGTCAAAATGCCCGTGACGGCACCCGCGATGGCGCCGGCGCACATACCGGCCAGCACGGCGAGCAGCGGGTCGACGTTGTTATTGACGATGAGCACAGCGCAGACGCAGCCGCCGAGGGCAAAGCTGCCGTCGCAGGTCATATCGGGAATGTCGAGCAGGCGGAACGTGATAAACACGCCAAGCACCATAATGCCCCAGAGGACGCCCTGCGAAACGGCGCCCTGCAATGCAATGAGCATGCTTCATACCTCCTAGGATAGGGTGGACACGTGAGTCACCATGATAGCGGTAACAATGCATAAAAGAGCTGCGGCCGGATGTTTTGACTCATCCGAAACAAGCAGGGCGAACGCCGGTCTTTGGCGTTCGCCCCTGTGGCTCAGATATTGAATAACACGTCAACGGCGCGAGTGCGTGCCCTAGACGCGCTACCGCGCATGGCGCTACTCGTCCAGAGCGGAAAGATCGATGTCCAGAGCCTCGGCCATCTCGTCGTTCTTGACGACGACCAGGTCCTTGCTCGAGAGGTGCTTGATCGCCATGTCCTCGGGCTTGGCTTCGCCCTTCAGGATCTTGACGGCCATCTCGCCTGCGGCGTAGCCCAGATCCTCGTAGTTGATGGAGAGGGTGAACAGGCCGCCGGCCTTGCACATGCCCTCCTCGCCAGTCACGAAGGGGAGCTTGTTCTCCTTGCAGATCTGGCCGACCTGCGAGGCACCCGCGGCGATGGTGTTGTCGGTGGGGGAGTACAGCGCGTCGACCTTGCCCACGGCAGACTCGACGACGGACTGAATCTCGTTGGAGCTCGAGACGGTGAAGTCAGTGTACTCGAGGCCCAGCTTGTCGAGCTCCTTCTTGGCGGCCTTGATTTGGACGTCGGAGTTGGACTCGGCGGTGCAGTAGAGCAGGCCGACCTTCTTTACGTCGGGCAGGACCTTCTGCATCATCTCGAGCTGCTCGGCGACTGGGGTGAGGTCGGAAGCGCCCGTGACGTTGGTGCCGGGCTTGTCGTTGTCCTGGACCAGGCCGGAGGCGGCGTAGTCGGTGATGGCGCAGCCCACGATGGGGATATCGGCCGTGGCGCCGGCGGCAGCCTGCGCGGCGGGCGTGGCGATGGCATAAATCAGGTTGACGTTGTCGCCCACAAACTTGTCGGCAATGGACTTACACGTGGACTGGTCGTTCTGGGCGTTCTTCTGGTCGATCTTGACCTTAAGGCCGCTCTTCTTGATGGCCTTGACGAAGCCGTCGTTGGCGGCATCGAGCGCGGAGTGCTCGGTGAGCTGCAGAACGCCGATGGTGTAGTCGGAACCGGCGGCAGCGGAGCCGGAACCAGAGCTGCCGCCGCATCCGGCGAGCGGGGCGAGCGCGAGCAGGCCGGCGGAGACCAGAAGGCTCCTGCGGCTGATGGTGATGTCCTTCATATCATTACCCCCAGTATAAAAATGGCTGGAAACACTGCACTGGGACAAAGTGCAAGTGGAACTATAGTAGCGCTGATGTCCATTTTTACAACAGCCTGGCGGGTTTTTTAATACAGAATCGGATGGGCGGTACGGGTAGTCGAATGGGCGGCGGAGGGTCTTATGCGGCGGAGGAGGCGTCGTCCTCGTCCAGGGCGGCGAAGAGCTTCTTGCCGTCGAGCAGGCGCGTGCTGACGTTTCTCATACGGGCGATCTCGACGGTGCGCAGTGTATCGTCGGTGCCTCGGGCGTCGTAGACCGTTCCCAGCAGATACGAGATGCCATCGCGCTGCCTGATGGCAAAGGGACGGAGTGTCATCCGTGCTGCTTCGGTTTCGCCGCGTGTCGTGACGCTCGAAATATCAAAACTCACCGTGGTTCCGTGGTCGATGGCCTGCTCGACGAGCTCGCACGTGTCGATGCGCTTGATGGGCGTGCGCGTTGCCTTGGTAGCCTTGCTGCCTGCGCTTGGAGCGGGTTCGGGTGTATCGAGGTAGCCGCGAACGTCGGCGCTCGCCATGGCAACTAAGTGCTGCGCCATGCTCTTGCGGATAGCGATAGGCGTGGAGCGGTTGCGCATGACCATACCGTGGAGCCGGATGATCTCTTCATCGGTGAGCGGGCGGGTAAGAAGTTTGTAGCCCACGCCGCGTTTGTACTCAATTTCGTATCCGGCATGGCGAAGCGCGGAGATGGCGGTGTAGATGCTGCGCCGCGCCGCCGAGATGGGCATGCGGGCGGGGTCGTCGGGATGGGCGAGGCGCCGGATCAACTCATCGGAAAGCATGGCCTTGTCCTCGCCGGTGTTTTCGCTTAATAGTTGCAGGATGCGAACGGCGCGATAGGCTGCCATCGAGGCGGCGCCTCTAGTCGTGGTGTCGTAGGTTTCAACAGCGGCTTCGGTCATCGTGCCCACGTCCTTTCCGTTTTGGGTGGCGACGGTATGGAGCCTAGGACGTGGGGCTTTCCCAGGGGCGCAGGGCGCTCTGGGCGGTCGGTAGTCGTCGGCAAACGGCGGGTCGAGTTTTCAACAGCCCTGCTCAACTGACCAAAAACTTGCCAAAAGCTTGACGGATGCTGTTGAAAAAAGCGCCTCTCGACCGATGTCGAGAGACGCTTATGCGATGAGCGTTGGCGTGTGGCGACGCGAGCTAGCGTCCGACAATTAGAAGTCGGCGTTGCCCACGGTGCGCGGGTGCGGCAGGACGTCGCGGATGTTGCCCACGCCGGTCAGATACATGACCAAGCGCTCGAAGCCCAGACCGTAGCCGGCGTGCTTGCAGGAACCGTAGCGGCGCAGGTCAAGGTAGTACTTGTACTGCTCGGGATTCATGCCCAGGTCCTTGATGCGGGCCTCGAGCAGATCCAGGCGCTCCTCGCGCTGGGAGCCGCCGATAATCTCGCCGATACCGGGAACCAGGCAGTCGGCGGCGGCGACGGTCTTGCCGTCCTCGTTCATGCGCATGTAGAACGCCTTGATATCGGCCGGGTAGTCGGTCACGAAGGTCGGGCGCTTAAAGTGCTCCTCGGTCAGGAAGCGCTCGTGCTCGGTCTGCAGGTCGATGCCCCAGCTGACGGGGTAATCAAACTGGTGGCCAGCAGCGACTGCCTGCTCCAGGATCTCGACGGCCTCGGTGTAGGTAACGCGGGCAAAGTCGGAGTTGGCGACATGGTCCAGGCGCTCGAGCAGACCCTTGTCCACAAACTTGTTGAGCATATTGAGCTCGTCGGGGCAGGTTGCCATGACGT
Organism: uncultured Collinsella sp.; assembly: GCA_900546455.1. GTDB lineage: Bacteria > Actinomycetota > Coriobacteriia > Coriobacteriales > Coriobacteriaceae > Collinsella. The sequence goes on from URCS01000016.1 coordinate 15,800, forward strand.
CCTTAAGGACGTACTTGAGCATGGCCTCGGCGTTATCCATGTAGTCGTTAAGGTCGGCAAAGGCCATCTCGGGCTCGATCATCCAAAACTCGGCGGCGTGGCGCGTGGTGTTGGAGTTCTCGGCACGGAAGGTGGGGCCAAAGGTGTACACGTCGCCAAAGGCCATGGCAAAGTTCTCGGCATTGAGCTGGCCGGACACGGTGAGGCTTGCATGCTTGCCAAAGAAGTCCTGGCTCCAGTCGACCTCGCCGGACTCGGTGAGGGGCGGATTTTTGGGGTCGAGCGTGGTCACGCGGAACATCTCGCCGGCGCCCTCGCAGTCACTCGTGGTGATGATGGGGGTGTTGACGTAGACAAAGCCCTGCTCCTGGAAGAAGCGGTGGATGGCGGCAGCCGCGACAGAGCGGATGCGGAACACGGCGCGGAACAGGTTGGTGCGCGGACGCAGGTGCTGCTGGGTGCGCAGGAACTCGACGGTTGCGCGCTTCTTCTGCAGTGGGTAATCCGGGGCGCTCGTGCCCTCGACCTCGATGGAGGTGGCAGAAAGCTCGAAAGGCTGGGGCGCATCGGGGGTCAGCTTGACGGTGCCGGTGCAAATGAGTGCGGCCGAGACGTTTTGATGGGCGATCTCGTCGTAGTTGTCGAGTGCCTCGCGGTTCATGACGACCTGCAGGTCGCGGAAGCAGCTGCCGTCGTTGAGCGTAACAAAGCCAAAGTTCTTCATGTCGCGGACGGACTTGACCCAGCCGGCGACGGTGACGGTCTGGCCGCCGAGCGACTCGGCATCGGCATAGAGCTGCGCGATTTTGGTGCGGTTCACGTATCCTCCCATAACGGTTGAATGATAGTTATCCATACAGTTCGATATTCTAGCAGCTCGGCTCATTTGGGCTATACAGATAAGGCATTGGCGGGATGGTTTTTCAAACGAAAAGCGCCCGCGGCCTAATGGTCGTGGGCGCTTGACGAGGTGCCTTTTGGCTGTGTGGCGCGGGGCCTGGCTACTTGGTCTTGGCAACCAGCAGCGGGTCGCCAAGCTTGACGAGCGGGTTGCCGCCGATAAGCGTTCCAGACTCGCCGACATGGTCGATGCTCTTAAGACGATCGAGCTCGGAGACGATGACGGTCACGATGTCCTCGTGACCAGCGGCCTTAATGGCCTCGCGGTCGAAGCTGATGAGCGGCTGGCCTGCCTTGACCACATCGCCCATCTCGACAAAGCGGGCAAAACCCTTGCCGTTCATTTCCACGGTGCCCAGGCCAACATGGATGAACACGCGCAGGCCGTCCTCGGTAATCATGCCGATGGAGTGGTTGGTGACAGTGGTGGCACCGATGCGGCCGTTGGCGGGCGCATAGATGGTGCCGGTAATGGGCTCGATGCCATAGCCCTGGCCAAGCATGCCCGAGGCGATCGTCTCGTCGGGAACCTCGTTCAGGTTGACGAGCACGCCGTTGACGGGGGCATAGATGACGCCTTCGCGGGTAGCGAAGCTTGCTGCGGGCGGAACGGACGCCTCGCCGGTCGAGGTGAAGGTGGACTTAAGCGAATCGAGCAGACCCATAGTTGCCTCCAACTTAAATAGGCGCATATCGCGCGTTTGGTTTGCCGGAAACGTTTCACATGTGTTTCGCGGCTTGGTCAACGCCCCTATTCTACGCTGCTCAACGATACCTCTGAACTGGGATTATGTGATATATCAGTTGAAGGGAAACTTATTGCCGGAGTGTTTCTGCGCCACGGGTTCAAGTGGGGTACGCTTGAAGGCGAAAAACAAGGGCGCATAATTTGCGCGAAGGGAGCACATATGATTGTCGAGAACCATGCGCTGTGGGGCGAGGAGCCGACCGAGGATTATCCGGCGACGTTTACGTATTTGGGTGCCGAGCCGCTGCCCGATAAACCGAATGGCCGCCGCCCCGCGGTGATCATCTGCGGCGGAGGCGGGTTTACGCATATCGCTCCGCACGAGCAGGACCCGGTGGCGTTTGCATTTTTGGATCGCGGCTACCAGGCCTTTGTGCTCAACTATGTCACGAGTTCTACGGGTGACGTGAGCTTTCCGCACCCCCAGGCAGATCTTGCCAAGATGGTCGCCACGGTGCGCGCCAACGCCGACGAGTGGCATGTCGATCCTAAGCGCGTGTGCGTCGTGGGCTTTTCTGCTGGCGGCATGATTTGCGCCTCGCTGGCAACACAGTGGAAGACCGGCCCCTTTGCGGCACTTGCCGGGGCGCGTCCGGACGACATTCGTCCCGATGCCGTGGTGCTGGGCTATCCATTGCTCGACTTTGCCTATGTGCGCGACATGCAGACGCGCGATCCGCGCATTGACTTGCGCGTGCCCAAGACGGGCGGCAAGACGGGACGCGATTTGCTCAACGACTACCTGTCGATGGTGACGGGCGGCGAGGCAACTGACGAGCATCTGGCCGACATCTGCCCCACCACGCATGTTTCGCGTCAGATGCCACCGACCTTTGTGTGGGGCGTGTCCGACGACAAGACGGCGCCGATCGCGCAGGTCTACCCGTTTGCGCAGCGCATGGCCGAGGAGGGCGTTGCATGCGAGATGCACGTCTTCGACCAGGGTGGTCACGGCCTTTCGCTCGGCAACGCCAACACCGCGGTCGACAACGAGGACAAGCAGGTGGCGGTCCGTCCCTGGATTCGCCTAGCCTTCCGCTTCCTGGAGCGCCACGGGTTTTAGTTACGGCGTTTTACCAAACGCCGTAACCACTTGACGCTACAAGCCCGCCAGAACGGCAATCTGCCTTTCAACTTCGGCAGCATGACCAGAAGGTCTATGCCGCCCTGCCTCAAGGCACCTTGCTTGCTCTGGCGGGCTTTTGCTGTTGGTTCCAAGACATCGGCATCGTTCTAGCTGTCAAGGGCTTGGTGCAAAGTAATCCGTCCCCCTGCACCAATCTGCCGATTGAACGTTGCTGTATGTTCGCGCTATCATGCATGGTTACAATTGGTTAGCCGTGGCAAACGGTTAGCCAAGGTAAACTAAATGCAACGCCTTGTGGGCGCCGGGGGAGGAACGCGGACGTGAGGCTCGATACGCTCGAGATCGGAAAGGACGCCGTTGTCGCATCGGTGACATCGGACGACCAGGCACTCCGACAACATATTTTGGACATGGGCCTAACGCCGGGCACCGAGGTCACCATGATGAAGTACGCTCCCATGGGCGACCCACTCGAGATTCGACTGCGCGGCTACGAGCTGACGCTGCGCAAGGACGATGCCGCCCGCATTGAGCTCGTGGATGTCCACGACACGGATACGGGCCCGCGCGTTAACGCCGCAATCGGCACGACGGAACACCCGGCGCTCGGCGAGGGCACGTATTCGCCCCGCGCGGCCAAGACGGCCGTGCCCGAGGGCGCGCCGCTGCATTTTGCCCTCGCCGGCAACCAAAACTGCGGCAAGACGACGCTGTTCAACCAGCTGACGGGCTCCAACCAGCATGTCGGCAATTTTCCCGGCGTGACGGTCGACCGCAAGGATGGCACCATTCGCAACCATCCCGAGGCGAGCGTCACCGACCTTCCCGGCATCTACTCGCTGTCGCCGTACACGGGCGAAGAGATCGTCAGCCGCCAATTCATCCTTGATGAGAACCCCGATGCGATTATCGACATCATCGACGCCACCAACATCGAGCGCAACCTGTATCTGACGCTGCAGCTCATGGAGCTCGACCGCCCCATGGTCATCGCACTCAACATGATGGACGAGGTGACGGCCAACGGCGGCGCCATCGACGTCAATCTGCTCGAGAGTTTGCTGGGCGTGCCGGTCGTTCCCATTAGCGCCGCGTGCAACGAGGGTATCGGTGAGCTGGTGGACCATGCCCTGCACGTGGCGCGATTCCGCGAGCGCCCTGGCCGCTTGGACTTTTGCGCGCCCGACGGCCCGGACGGCGGCGCGCTGCACCGCTGCATCCACGGCATCGCCAATCTTATCGAGGACCATGCCGCAACGGCGCACATCCCGGTGCGCTTTGCGGCGACCAAGTTGGTTGAGGGCGATGAACTGGTAACCGAAGCGCTTCACCTGGATCGCAACGAGCTCGACGCTATCGAGCACATCATCACCCAGATGGAGGGCGAGGCCGGCACTGACCGCCTGTCTGCGCTGGCGGACATGCGCTTTAGCTTTATCGGCGATGTGTGCGGGCGCTGCGTCGTCAAGCCGCACGAAAGCCGCGAACACGTGCGCTCTGTCAAAATCGACCGCATTCTGACGGGTCGCTATACGGCCATTCCGGCGTTTCTGGTGATCATGGGCCTCGTCTTTTGGCTGACGTTTGGCGTGATCGGCGCGGCGTTGCAGGGACTCATGGAGGACGGCATCGCTGCCATCATCGCCTCGGCCGATGCGGGTCTCAAGGCGTTTGGCACCAACGACGTGGTGCGCTCGCTGGCGGTCGACGGCGTGCTCACGGGCGTGGGCAGCGTGCTGACCTTCCTGCCGATTATCGTCGTGCTCTTCTTGTTCCTCTCCATTCTGGAAGATTCGGGCTACATGGCGCGCGTGGCTTTTGTTATGGACAAAGTCCTGCGCCGCTTTGGCCTTTCGGGCCGCAGCTTCGTTCCCATGCTCGTCGGCTTTGGCTGCACGGTGCCGGCCATTATGTCGACGCGCACCCTGCCGTCCGAGCACGATCGCAAGATGACGGTCATGCTCACGCCGTTTATGAGCTGTTCGGCCAAGCTACCGGTCTACGGCTTGTTGTGCGGAGCGTTCTTCCCAAAGGCGACGGTTCCCGCCATGGTCTCGCTCTATCTGATCGGCATTGTGGTCGGCTGCATTGCGGCGCTCGTGCTCAACCGTACGGCATTCAAGGGTGACCCCGTGCCGTTTATCATGGAGCTTCCCAACTACCGTCTGCCGAGCGTTAAGACGACGGTGCTGCTCGCCTGGGATAAGGCCAAGGACTTCATTACCAAGGCCTTCACCATTATCTTTGCTGCCGCCGTGGTCATCTGGTTCCTGCAGACGTTCGATATCCGCTTTAATGTGGTCGCCGACCAGTCGCAAAGCCTGCTTGCCGGTCTGGGTAGCATCATCGCGCCGGTGTTGGCCCCGCTCGGCTTTGGCGACTGGCGCGCCTCGACGGCACTCGTCACCGGACTTATCGCCAAGGAGAGTGTCATCTCGACACTCACGGTGCTTTTGGGTGCAACCTCGCCCGCGGCATTGTCAACCATGTTTTCGCCGTTTACCGCCTACGTGTTCTTGGTCTTTACGCTGCTGTACCCGCCTTGCGTGGCCGCTATCGGCGCTGTCAAGAGCGAGTTGGGCGCGCGCTATGCCGTGGCCGTATTCGCGTTTCAGGTCGCCGTTGCCTGGATCGTGGCGTTTGTCGTGCATTCGGCGGGCATATTGCTGGGGTTGGCTTAGTTATGAATTGACGGCGCAACCTCTGTGTATCGAATTGTTTTCGGCCCCGCTTCTGTACTGACGGATGCGGGGCCGTTGCTATATAATCGCCTCCGCTCAAAACGATTGGAGACGTTATATATGACTCAGACAAGGCAAGACGGCATCACGCTCAAGCAATGGCTCCCACTCGTCGGGCTCACCTGCTGTGCGTTCGTGTTCAACACGTCGGAGTTCATGCCCATCGGTCTGCTGACCGACATCGCCGCGTCGTTCTCGCTCACCGAGGCCCAGGCGGGCATCATGATCTCGGTCTATGCCTGGGGCGTCATGCTGCTGTCGCTGCCGCTCATGGTGTTCGCCTCGCGCTTTGAGTTCAAGCGGATGCTGCTGGGCGTGCTGGCCGTGTTCTCGCTCGGTCAGTTCCTGTCCGCTGTGGCGCCGACCTATCCCATCCTGGTCTGCGCGCGCCTGGTGGTCGCTTGCGCACATGCCGTGTTCTGGTCAGTCGCCTCGATTATGGCCTCGCGCCTGGTCGACACTCGCCACGGCGCGCTCGCCATCAGCATGATCGCTACGGGCTCGTCCATCGCGCAGATCTTTGGCCTGCCGCTCGGTCGCGCCATTGGCTTGGCCGTGGGCTGGCGCATGACGTTTGCCGTGGTCGGGGGCCTCTCAGCCATCGCGGTCGTCTACCAGGCAGCGGTGTTCCCGGCCATGCCGGCGGGTGAGCGCTTTACCGTCAAACAGCTGCCCGAGCTGCTCAAGAACCCGCTCCTCATCGCGCTCTACGCAGTCACGGTCTTCATGGCGACCGGCTATTACGCAAGCTACAGCTATATCGAGCCCTTCCTGGCGCAGGTCGCGCACGTCGATGCGGGCGCCATTACCATGACGCTGACGGCGTTTGGCTGCTCTGGTTTGCTCGGAAGCTGGCTGTTTGGCCGCCTGTTCGATGGGCATCGCTTCCCGTTCTTGGCTATCACGCTCTCCGGCGTGCCGGTGGCCCTGCTGCTCATGGGGCCGGCCGCATCGTCGCTCGTGACAGTGCTTGCCGTCTGCGCACTGTGGGGTTGCTGCGCCACGGCCTTTAACGTGGCGTTTCAGGCCGAGCTCATCAAGCACACGCCGGCAGATTCGTCGGCCGTCGCCATGTCGATCTTCTCGGGCCTGTTCAACCTCGGTATCGGCACGGGTACCGCGATCGGCGGAGCCGTGGTTTCGGGTCCCGGTATCGCCTGGATCGGCTTTGTGGGCGGGGCGATTGCCGTCGTGGGCGTTATCCTCGCCATCACCGTGCTGTTCCCGGCCATACGCCGCGCAAAGCCCGTCGCCTAATCACGTCCCCTCATCAGTTGCGGTGGAATAGTTCCTGTTTAAGGCCTTTGAAGGCTCAAGCAGGAACTATTCCACCGCAACTTATTTTGGGGGAGGGGATGCACGGCAGGCATACAATGGATGTCGTTGTGTTGAGCTTACCGGGAGGTTGCTATGTGGGCATACGAGACGACGTTCTATCAGATCTATCCGCTGGGCTTTTGTGGAGCTCCGCGCGAAAACGCCGCCCCCGTTGCCGAGGATGAGCTCGCCCAGGCCGCCGATGCCACAGCTAGCCCCGATGCGCCCATCATGAAGATTGCCAAATGGGCCGACTACCTGCAGGAACTCGGCGTTGGCACTGTGCTCATCAACCCGCCGCTCGAGTCCGATAGCCACGGCTACGATACGCGCAGCCTGCGCCATATCGACCGCCGCCTGGGTGGGGATGTCGACTTTGCCGCCGTGTGCGACACACTGCATGCCCACGGTATCCGCGTGGTGCTCGATGCCGTCTTCAACCACGTCGGCCGCGGTTTTTGGGCCTTCCGCGATGTGCAGGAGCGCAAGTGGGATTCGCCGTACAAGGATTGGTTCCACATCAGCTTTGACGGTGACTCGTGCTACGGCGACGGCTTTTGGTATGAGGGCTGGGAGGGCCATTTTGAGCTTGTGAAGCTCAACCTGCAAAACCCCGCCGTGGTCAATTACCTGCTTGAGTCCGTGCGTCGCTGGGCCGAGGTCTTTGGCGTCGACGGCCTGCGCTTGGACGTTGCCTATATGCTCGACCGCGACTTCATGCGCCGCCTGCACGCTTTTACCCGTGAGCTCAAGCCCGACTTTGTGCTGATTGGCGAGACGCTCCACGGCGACTACAACCAAATCGTCAACGACGAGATGCTCGACTCCTGCACCAACTACGAGTGCTACAAGGGCCTGTACTCCAGCTTTAACTCGGTCAACATGTTCGAGATCGCCCATTCGCTGCATCGCCAGTTTGGCGGCGACCCCTGGTGCATCTACCGCGGCAAACACCTGCTGTCGTTTGTCGACAACCACGACGTGCCGCGCCTGGCAAGCATCCTCACCGACAAGTCGTGCCTGCGTCCCGCCTATGGCATGCTCTTTGGCATGCCGGGCATTCCGTGCGTCTACTATGGCAGCGAGTGGGGAATTGCTGGTGAAAAGGGCGGCCCCGATGGCGACTGGGCGCTGCGCCCTGCGCTCGATGAGCCTGCGCCCAACGAGCTGACGGCCTTCATCACGCAGCTGGCGCACCTGCGCTCGGCAAACGACGCGGCGGCCCGTGCTCTCAACTACGGTGCCTATCGCAATGTGGTGATCCAGAACAAGCAGCTGCTGTTCGAGCGCGCCTGCGACGACGCGACGGTGCTCGTGGCGGTGAACGCCGTGGACGAGCCTTACACCTTTGGCGCCGGCGAGCTCAACGGCTCCTTTGTCGATTTGCTTGCCGACGGCGTGCCCACGGTCGAGCTGGCGGGCTCCCTTGAGCTTGCGCCCTACGAGGTGCGCTATCTGTTGAGGGCCTAGGCCATGGCAGCGTCTGACGAGGGCTATCAACATATTGAGCATGGGTTTGAGCCCGTGTTCGACCAGCACTCGCGCGTTTTGGTGCTCGGATCGTTTCCCTCGGTGCTGTCGCGAGCTAATGCCTTTTATTACGGCAACCCTCAGAATCGCTTTTGGCGTGTGATGGCCACGTGCCTCGGTATGCCTGTGCCGCCCAACGAGGGCGATCCTTTGGCAAGCGGTGAGCCCGCGACGCTCGATGCCTCCATTGCCGCCAAGCGGGCCATGCTGCTGAACGGTGGCGTGGCCCTGTGGGATGTGATTGAGAGCTGCGACATTAAGGGCTCGAGCGACGCGAGCATTCGCAACGTTGTGCCGGCACATATCGAGCGCATTACCGATGCCGCGCCGATTGAGGTCGTTGTCTGTAACGGCGGCACGGCAGGGCGACTCTACAAACGCTACTTGCAAGATCGGACGGGGCTGCCTGCCATCGTCCTGCCCTCGACAAGTCCCGCCAATGCCGCCTGGCGCCTGGAGCGTCTTGTCGAGCGTTGGCACGAAGCCGTTGACTGGGCTGTTATTTAATTTAGATTTTTGTTTGAGCGTGGGCGCCCAGACGTTTCAGAACGCCTCGCCAGATCGGCGCGGGCACGGCTGGCTCGGCGCAAACCATGCCGTCGGCGTCGACGTTGGCGGCATTGCCGCCGCCAAGTCGCTGTGCATGCTTGACGGAGCAGCCCATGCGCACAGCGCCCACGAGCTTGTCCATCGCTTCCGAAAACGGTCGCCGCAAGAGTCCCATGCGCGGGGAGCGACGAAGCGCTGCGATGCCGCTGCCGGCGCAGATGGCAACGCCGCCACACCACAATTGGTCATGGCGCTCACATGCCTTGTGCAGGCGAACGGCGGTCCCACGCGCCTGCTCAGCGCCCCGTTGTGCGGCTCGAATCACGGCATAGACACGCGCTCCCGTACTGCCAAAGCGCTCAAGCGCCTGCTCGATAGCTGTCAACGTCTCATCGTCAGCCACATCTTCAATGGCCAGCACGATGCCATCGGCAACGCTGCCGGCGTCATTTGCCTTCAAGTCGACTGGGCGGGGGAGCGCGGTGCCAGAAAGCTGAGCATAGGCGGCGATGGCATCCTGCAAGTCCCAGAGCAAAAACTCAAGATCGGCACTATTGGGAATGCTGATATACGCAATGGTTTGCAGCGTTTTTGGTACATCGCTGCGCGCGGTCGGCTCCATGCTGCCTCCTTTCCGGTTGGTTTCCGTTTAGGTTACACCGTCCGGCGGCGCCCCGCCGCGCTATCCTAGTGCAACCCTTACGAAAGGAACGCCATGCGTCTGCCCATGAATACCTCGCTTGCCATGCTCAAGCCCTCCGGTATCCGCCGGATTAACGCGCTCGCCGCCCAGCACCCGGGGTGCATCGCGCTTGCGCTTGGCGAGCCCGATTTTCCCACGCCCGATGTGATTAGTGCCGAGGTGACCGCCGCACTGGACCGCGGTGACACGCACTATCCGCCCAACAACGGTCGCCCCGCCCTGCGTGAGGCGTTATCTGCCTACATGGGGGACGCGGGCCTTACGTTTTCGGCCGACGAGGTCATCCTAACCGACGGCGCGACCGAAGCCCTGTCGGCAACATTCATGGCTATGCTCAACCCCGGCGACGAGGTCATTATCCCCACGCCGGCCTTTGGCCTGTACGAGAGCATCGTCGTGGCCAATCACGCCAAAGCGGTCTTTTTGGATACGGAGCCTGCGCAATTCCAGATTGACGAGGATGCGCTTCGTGCTTGCGTGACGCCGGCGACCAAGGCCATCGTCATCTGCTCGCCCAACAATCCTACGGGTTGCATCCTCAACGCGGCATCGCTCGACGCCGTGGCGCGCGTGGCAGAGCAGGCGGGCATCTACGTGGTCTGCGACGACGTATACAACCGCCTGGTTTATGTGGATGGCTACGAGCGCTTTGCCCAGCGTCACCCGGAGCTGCGTGAACAGACGGTCATCATCGAGAGCTTCTCCAAGCCCTGGTCCATGACCGGCTGGCGCCTGGGCTGGCTCGCGGCAGCGGCACCCGTCATCGCCGAGATCGCCAAGGCTCACCAATACTTAGTATCGAGTGCCGTCTCCTTCGAAATGGACGCCGCAGCCCGAGCCCTGACCGTCGACCCAACCCCCATGCTCAAAGTCTACCGAGCCCGCCGCGAACGCGTACTCGCAGCCTTAGACGCCATGGGCCTCGACGTAGTAGAGCCCGCAGGAGCCTTCTACACTTTCCCGAGCATCAAAAAGTTCGGCCTAACCAGCGAAGACTTCTGCATCAAAGCCATCAAAGAGGCAAACGTAGCCCTAGTTCCCGGAAACTGCTTCGGCACCGAAGGCCACGTCCGTCTCAGCTATTGCGTTTCCGACCAAGATCTGGACGAAGGCCTCCACCGCCTGTCCACCTTCATTTCAACCTTGTAGCCCTCAAGGATGCAACACATCAGCCCACCGACCCAAGCATTATGAGTGGGGCGCGTCGCTCAACGGACACGAGGATTCGCAGCAAAGTTACCGCAGCTCCGGTCCGAGGGGCCGGGTTGAGATTTTCGTAGATTCCGCACGAGCCGAAGAGCACTTAATGTGCTCTTCGTGCGAGCCAGGACTTGACCGAGCGAAAATCTCAACCCGGCCCCTCGGACCGGAGCGTATGCAGGGTTTGTGTACGAATCCTCGCGCCCGTTGACCGACGCCGGGGTCCCCGCCATAATACTTCCGGTTCACGCACGAATCCGCTGCCAGAGACAGCCGGCGCAAACGGGTCTTACCCGCGAGCTTAATGGGACTTCCCGCCAGCCGAGGTGGTCGAGTAGATATGTCTTCTCGCCCCCGTCGCTCATGCAGCGCGGGGGCTTTCTTTTTGGACATGCCCCCGTCACGTCCTTGTGGCGGACCGTGCCCGGAAAGAATTCGAGGAGGTGTAATTCATGCCCCAGCAGTACAAAATCGACAAGGTTGCAGAGATCGAGTCCCGTATCGCCGAGAACGCCGGTCTGTTCGTCGTCAACTACAACGGTCTGACGGTTAAGCAGGCTCAGGAGCTGCGTCATCAGCTTCGCGAGTGCGGCGCCGAGATGAAGGTCTACAAGAACAACCTGGTCAAGATCGCTCTCAAGAACCAGGAGCAGCCCGAGCTCGACGAGATTCTCGCCGGCCCCGTCGCTTATGTGTTCTACGAGTCCGAGCCGGTCGAGGCCGCTAAGGCCCTTAAGGACTTCTCCGCTAAGTCCAAGGGCGTCCTTGAGATCAAGGGCGGTATCTCCGACGGCAAGGCCGTTTCCGCTGATGATGTTAAGGCTATCGCCGAGCTGCCCACCAAGGATCAGCTTCTCGGCCAGATCGCCGGTCTCATCTCCGGTTTCGCTCGCGACATCGCTGTCTGCGTCAACGGCGTTTCCTCTGGTCTCGCTCGTTCGATCCAGCAGGTCTCCGAGCAGAAGGCAGCCTAGTCGCTGTTTTCACCCGCGGCGGCAACGCCGCACCCCTGGCGCATTCGCGCCGTGTTTTAACTGATCTCCGTGCACAGACACGGAAACCGAAAGGACTTAGAAATGGCTAAGCTTACCACCGATGAGATCATCGATGCTCTTAAGGAAATGACCCTTCTCGAGGCTTCCGAGCTCGTTAAGGCTATCGAGGACACCTTCGGCGTTTCCGCCGCTGCTCCTGCCGCTGTTGTCGCCGCTCCCGCTGCTGGCGCTGCTGAGGCCGAGGAGAAGACCGAGTTTGACGTCGTGCTCGAGGGCTTCGGCGACAACAAGATCCAGGTCATCAAGGCCGTCCGTGAGCTCACCAACCTTGGCCTGAAGGAGGCCAAGGAGGTCGTCGAGGGCGCTCCCAAGGCTGTTCTCGAGGGTGCCAAGAAGGAGGACGCCGAGGCTGCCAAGGAGAAGCTCGAGGCTGCTGGCGCTGCTGTCACCCTCAAGTAATCAGGCTTTCTCGCCAGATTTCTTTGCAGACGGGGTTCGCATTGCGAGCCCCGTCTTTTTTGTTTTTCGGTCCCTCGACATCGGTTGCTCAAACTGCCATGTTCTGTGATTTGCGTCGTATCGGGCGCCCTGCCGTTGGGCAATAAAATTGCACCATTCGAGCAATAATTTGCGTTGACCTGCTGAAGAATTGTCTCTGCCTTGTAGTGACATATAGTTCCAGCGGTAAGATACTTGGGTATCGCAATTTGGTCTGCGGCTGTGTGCCGCACGCATGGGGCGCTTTTGCGCCTGCGAAAGGATCTTTGAATAACATGAAGGCAATCATCCCCGCCGCCGGTCTTGGCACGCGTTTTCTGCCTGGCACCAAGTGCACGCCCAAAGAGATGCTGCCGGTGCTCGATAAGCCCGTCATTCAGTACGTCGTCGAGGAGGCGCTCGACCCCGAGGAAGTCGACGACGCCATCATCGTTACTTCTCCCGGTAAGCCCGAGCTACTGAACTACTTCCAGCCCGATCGCTCGCTCGAGAACCTGCTGCGCGAGCGCGGCAAGAACGCCTATGCCGACGCCGTCGCCCACGCTGGCGGTATGCCGGTCGACTTCCGTTATCAGTACGAGCCCAAGGGCCTCGGCCATGCTATCCGCTCTGCTGCCGACGCCGTGGCAGGGGAGAACTTCCTGGTTCTTCTGGGCGACTACGTTGTGCCTAATCGCGACATCTGCGACAAGATGCTCGCCGTTTCCAAGGAGCACGGTGGAGCTTCGGTTATCGCCGTCGCTGCTTGCTCGCCCGAGGAAGTCAGCCGCTACGGCGTTATCGCCGGCGAGCGCGTCGGTTCGCTCGAGGGCGCCGAGGACGTTGCCGATGCAGAGCCGGGCGCTGTCTGGCGTATCGGCGGTCTGGTCGAGAAGCCCGCTCCCGAGGCGGCTCCGTCCAACCTGTACATCGTCGGTCGCTACTTGCTGAGCCCGCTGGTCATGGACCTGCTGGCAGATCAGCAGGCCGGCAAGGGCGGCGAGATCCAGCTCACCGACGCCATGGCCCGTTCGCTCGACCGTGAGGCCATGTATGCCGTCGTCATCGACCCGCTGTCGGGCTACGACACCGGCACTCCCTCTGGCTGGATGGCCACCAACGCCCTCATGGCTGCAAGCGATCCCCGCTTTGCCAGCGCCTTCTGGGACGCCATCGACGAGCGCGGCGGCTTGATGCGCAAATAAGCCTTCGGGCATCGACATTTACGGGCGCGGACCTCGGTTCGCGCCCGTTTTTTATAAGAGCTTCGATTGTCGACTCTCTGTTCACAGAAAATATATGAACAGGTGTTCGATACACATACATCTACCTGCGTGTTTTCTGCCGAAAAACTTTGCTACTCCAAAAACTCAATCGCGTCAAGGCTTTTCTTGCCCAACGGTCGCTACCTGATAAACTATTAGGTTGCGATAACTGGCGAAGCTATGCCTCGCCAACCCACCGAGCATTTCCGTGAAGGAGGAAAAACCTGGTGACCTACGCATACACTGCCACTGAGCGCAAGCGCGTCAGCTTCGGGAAAATCCCGGAGGCCATGGAGCTCCCCAACCTTATCTCTGTTCAAAGGGAATCCTTTGAGCGTTTTAAGGACGAGGGCCTTCGTGAGGCGTTCAAGGAATCCAGCCCCATCCAGAGCCAGAACCATGTTCTCGAGGTTACCTTCGGCGAGCATCAGTTCGGCGACCCCGCGCACACCGTCGAGGAGTGCCGCGAGAAGGACATGACCTATCAGGCCCCGCTTCTGACCGACGTCCGTCTCACCAACAAGGAGACCGGCGAGATCAAGGAGCAGCTCGTCTTTATGGGCGACTTCCCCATGATGACCGATCAGGGCACCTTCATCATCAACGGTACCGAGCGTATCGTCGTCTCGCAGCTCGTCCGTTCCCCGGGTGTGTACTACAGCTCCGAGATGGATTCGGGCAAGCAGATCTACAAGGCCCAGATCATCCCGTCCCGCGGTGCCTGGCTCGAGTTTGAGGTCGACAAGCGCGACCAGCTCATGGTCTCCATCGACCGTAAGCGCAAGCAGAGCGCCACGATGTTCCTGCGCGCCCTTGGTATTGCCGTCACCAATGACGACATCATCGAGCTGCTCGGCAACTCCGATGTGATCAAGCGCACCCTGGAGCGCGACACCGCCCTCACCCGCGAGGATGCCCTTATCGAGATCTACCGTCGCCTGCGCCCGGGCGAGCCTCCCACCGTGGACGCTTCCCGCAGCCTGCTCGAGGGCCTGCTCTTTAACCCGCAGCGCTACGATCTGGCCCGCGTCGGTCGTTACAAGGTCAACAAGAAGCTCAACCTCACCACCGAGGAAGAGGTCACGGTGCTCACCGACGAGGATATCGTCGCGACGCTGCGCTACCTCCTGTCCCTCGCTGCCGGCGAGCAGGGCTTCAAGGTCGACGACATCGACCACTTTGGCAACCGCCGCATTCGCACCGTCGGCGAGCTCGTCGCCAACCAGTTCCGTATCGGCATGAGCCGTATGGAGCGCGTCGTCCGTGAGCGCATGAGCTCCCAGGACATCGACGAGATCACCCCGCAGTCGCTCATCAACATCCGCCCGATCGTGGCCTCCATCAAGGAGTTCTTCGGCTCCTCTCAGCTCTCGCAGTTCATGGACCAGGCGAACCCCCTGACCGGTCTGACCCACAAGCGCCGTCTGTCCGCACTCGGCCCTGGTGGTCTTGCCGGCCACAAGTCCGGCTCCAGCCGCCGCACCAACGTGCCGACGGCCGTCCGCGACGTTCACAATTCGCACTACAGCCGCATGTGCCCGATCGAGACCCCTGAAGGCCCCAACATCGGCCTGATCGGCTCGCTCGCCCTCTACGCCCGCGTCAACGAGTATGGCTTCATCGAGGCCCCGTTCCGTCGCGTCGAGAACGGCGTTGCCACCGATCAGATCGACTGGATGACCGCTGACGAGGAAGAGAAGCACGTCATCGCGCCGGCCAACACGCCGCTCGATCCCAAGACCAACGAGTTCATCACGACCGATGCCGAGGGTAAGATCGTCCGTCCGCACACCGTGATCGCCCGTACCCGCGACTTCGACGGCTCCTTCGGCGCTCCCGCCGACGTGCCCGTCGAGGACGTCGACTACATGGACGTCTCGCCGCGTCAGATGCTCTCCGTCGCAGCCACGCTGATTCCGTTCCTCGAGCACGACGACGCCAAGCGTACGCTGATGGGCGCTAACATGCAGCGTCAGGCCGTGCCGCTGGTTCACCCTGCCGCTCCCTATGTCGGTACCGGCATGGAGCGTCGCGCCGCTCTGGACTCCGGCGAGGTCACCCTGGCCAAGAACGCCGGCGAGGTCATCTTTGCCGACGCCGCCAAGATCATCGTCAAGCATGCCGGCGGCATGGACGAGTACCACCTGGCCAAGTACCAGCGCTCCAACCAGTCCACCTGCATCAACCACCGTCCGCTCGTTCGCGTTGGTGACACCGTTGAGCAGGGCGAGCCTCTGGCCGACGGTCCTTCGACCGATCACGGCGAGCTCGCACTGGGTCAGAACCTCACCGTGGCCTACATGCCGTGGGAAGGCTTTAACTACGAGGACGGTATCGTCGTGTCCGAGCGCCTGGTGGCCGAGGACCTGCTGACGACCATCAACATCACCCGTCACGAGATCGACGCCCGCGACACCAAGCTCGGCCCCGAGGAGATCACCCGCGAGATCCCGAACCTCTCCGAGGACATGCTTGCCAACCTCGACGAGGACGGCATCATCCGCATCGGCGCCGAGGTCGGCCCTGGCGACATCTTGGTCGGCAAGGTCACGCCTAAGGGCGAGAGCGCTCTGACCGCCGAGGAGCGCCTGCTGCGCGCCATCTTCGGTGCCAAGGCCCACGACGTCCGCGACACCTCCCTTAAGATGCCTCACGGCGCTTACGGCCGCGTCATCGACGTCGTCCGCTTTAGCCGCGAGAACGGCGACGACCTGGCCCCCGGCGTCAACGAGCAGGTGCGCGTCTACGTGGCCCAGCGTCGTAAGATCCAGCAGGGCGATAAGATCGCCGGCCGCCACGGCAACAAGGGTGTTATCTGCAACGTTCTGCCGGTCGAGGACATGCCCTACATGGCTGACGGTACCCCGATCGACGTTATCCTCAACCCGCTGGGCGTTCCTTCGCGTATGAACGTCGGCCAGCTGCTCGAGTGCCACCTTGGCTGGGCTGCTGCGTGCGGTTGGGATACCGAGCAGGCCGACTCCGACAAGTACGTCCCCGGTCCGTTCTTCACCGCCACGCCCGTCTTCGACGGCGCCAAGGAGGACGAGATCGCCGAGGTCATCCGTCGTGCCAACAAGAACATGCTCAACAAGGCTACCGCTGCCTTTGGCGATCACATGCGCCCCGAGTTCGTCACCCAGCTTGACGAGCGCGGCAAGACCCGCCTGTTCGACGGCCGCACCGGCGAGGAGTTCCGCGAGCCCATTACCGTGGGTACGTCCTACATCCTCAAGCTCGGCCACATGGTCGACGACAAGATCCACGCCCGTTCGACCGGCCCTTACAGCCTGGTTACCCAGCAGCCTCTGGGCGGCAAGGCTCAGTTCGGCGGCCAGCGCTTCGGCGAGATGGAAGTTTGGGCACTGTACGCTTACGGTGCTTCCAACGTCCTGCAGGAGATCCTGACCGTCAAGTCCGACGATACCGTGGGCCGTGTCAAGACCTACGAGTCCATCGTCAAGGGCGAGAACGTTCCTGTCCCGGGTATCCCCGAGTCCTTCAAGGTTCTCGTCAAGGAGATTCGCTCCCTCGCACTGGACATCGAGCCCATGCACGATGCCGACGAGGACGCCTCCGCCCCTGTGACCGCCGAGGAGACCTCTGCTCTCGACGACCTGGCTGCGCTCGCCGGCGTTGACGCCGACGTCGAGGCCGAGGATGCCGAGACCGCCGAGGCACCCGAGGCTGTCGCCGCCACGACCACTGATAAGGAGTAGTTGACTGTGGCAGATTTCGAAGCTACTGATTTTGACTCGGTAAAGATCTCCCTTGCCTCCGCCGACCAGATCCGTTCCTGGTCGCACGGTGAGGTCAAGAAGCCGGAGACCATCAATTACCGTACCCTCAAGCCCGAGAAGGACGGCCTGTTCTGCGAGAAGATCTTCGGTCCCGCCAAGGACTGGGAGTGCTCCTGCGGCAAGTACAAGGGCATCCGCTTTAAGGGCATCGTCTGCGAGCGCTGCGGCGTCGAGGTCACCTCGGCCAAGGTGCGTCGCGACCGCATGGGTCACATCGAGCTCGCCGCTCCCGTGTCCCACATCTGGTACTTCAAGAGCCCCACGAGCTTCCCGATGAGCCGTATGCTCGACATCAAGTCCAAGGACCTCGAGAAGGTTCTGTACTTTGCCAGCTACATCATCACCGAGGTCGACTACGAGGCTCGCGAGGCCGACGCCGACGACCTGCGCGAGGAGCTCGCCGCCGATCTGGAAGAGATCGATGCCGAGTGCGCCCGCCAGATCGAGTCCCTCAAGGAGCAGGGCAACCCCGAGAACTTTGACGAGTTCTCCGACGAGGAGCCGCTGACCCCCGAGGAGATCGCCTCTGGCATCGTCGACATCGAGGAAGAGTGCAAGGACGAGAAGCAGCTCCGCACGGACGCCTTCAACGCCTTCATGAAGCTCAGCGAGCGCGACCTCATTTCCGATGAGCCGCTGTTCCGCGAGATGACCCGTTACTACTCCATGTACTTCAAGGGTGGCATGGGTGCCGAGGCCGTCCGCGACCTGCTCGCTGCCATCGACCTTCCTTCAGAGGCCGAGAAGCTCAAGGCCATCATCGCCGACGAGGATTCCCAGAAGCAGAAGCGCGAGAAGGCCGTCAAGCGCCTCGAGGTCGTTGACGCCTTCCTGAAGGGCGGCAACAGCCCCGCGAACATGATCCTGGATGTCATCCCGGTCATTCCGCCCGATCTGCGCCCGATGGTCCAGCTCGACGGCGGCCGCTTCGCCGCGTCCGACCTCAACGACCTGTACCGTCGCGTGATCAACCGTAACAACCGACTCAAGCGCCTGCTCGACCTGGACGCCCCCGCGATCATCGTGAACAACGAGAAGCGCATGCTCCAGGAGTCCGTGGACGCCCTGTTCGACAACGGCCGTCGTGGTCGCCCGGTCTCTGGCCGTGGCGGTCGCCCGCTCAAGTCGCTCGCCGAGGCCCTCAAGGGCAAGCAGGGTCGTTTCCGTCAGAACCTGCTGGGTAAGCGTGTCGACTACTCCGGCCGTTCGGTCATCGTTACCGACCCCAAGCTGCTGCTGCACCAGTGCGGTCTGCCCAAGACCATGGCGCTGGAGCTCTTCAAGCCCTTCGTCATGAAGCGCCTGGTCGAGCTCGGCAAGGTCGAGAACATCAAGGGCGCCAAGCGCGCTATCGACCGTGGTGCCACCTTTGTGTGGGACATCCTCGAAGAGGTCATCGACGGCCGCGTCGTGCTGCTCAACCGTGCACCGACCCTGCACCGTCTGTCCATCCAGGCCTTTGAGCCGGTGCTGGTCGAGGGCAAGGCTATCCACCTGCATCCGCTGGTCTGCTCGCCCTTCAACGCCGACTTCGACGGCGACCAGATGTCTGTCCACGTGCCGCTGTCCAGCCAGGCTCAGGCCGAGGCCCGCGTGCTCATGCTTTCTGCGAACAACCTGCGCTCGCCGGCATCCGGCAAGCCGGTCAACATCCCCTCGCAGGACATGATCATCGGTGTGTACTACCTGACCCAGGTCCGCGACGGTCTGCCGGGCGAGAACCACGTGTTCGCCAGCTTCGATGACGCGCTGCACGCCTATGACTGCCGCTCCGAGGTCGACATGCAGGCCAAGATCCAGGTCCGCGTGTCCGCTGCCGACGCCAATGTCATCAACGAGGACGGCACTCGTATCTTCCGCGTCAAGAACGGCAAGAACGAGTTTGTCGATTACGACGTCACCGGCAACAAGACCGCGCGCTTCGAGACCTCCATCGGCCGCATCATCTTCAACCGCCAGTGCCTGCCCGAAGATTACGAGTTCATGAACTACAAGATGGTCAAGGGCGACGTGGCCAAGCTGGTTGCGGACTGCTGCGATCGCTATCCCGAGGCCAAGGTCGGCCCGATCCTCGACGCCATCAAGTACTCCGGCTTCCACTACGCTACCCGCGCCGGCCTCACCATCTCGGTGTGGGACGCTCTCATCCCTGCCGAGAAGCAGGAGCTGCTCGACCGCGCCCAGGCCAACGTCGACCAGATCAACGAGTACTTCGAGGAGGGCTTCATCAACGAGACGGAGCGCCACATCGAAGTCGTTAACGAGTGGACCGCTTGTACCGATAAGGTTGCAGCGCTCATGCTCGACATGTTCGACGAGGAGAACCCGCTGTACATGATGGCCGACTCCGGCGCCCGTGGTTCTAAGACCCAGCTGCGTCAGCTCGGCGGTATGCGTGGCCTGATGGCAGACATGTCCGGCGAGACGATCGACCTTCCCATTAAGGCGAACTTCCGCGAGGGCCTGCTGCCGCTCGAGTACTTCATTTCGACCTACGGCGCCCGTAAGGGCCTGGTCGATACCGCATCCCACACCTCGGACTCTGGTTACCTGACCCGTCGTCTGGTCGACGTGGCCCAGGACGTCATCGTCCGCGAGGAGGACTGCGGTACGCACGAGGGCGTCACCTACAACCTCATCATCCCCGGCACCACCGACCTCAACACCGACCTCGTCGGCCGTTGCTTCATCGAGGACGTCGTGGCTCCCGATGGCACCGTGCTCTTTGAGCAGGACGGCTACATCGAGAAGGTCGCCGACATCCAGAAGATGGTCGATGCGGGCCTTAAGAAGGTCAAGCTTCGCGCGCTGCTCACCTGCCGCTCCAAGTACGGCGTGTGCCAGAAGTGCTACGGCTGGGATCTTTCCACTCGTCGTCCGGTCGCCATCGGTACTGCCGTCGGCATTATTGCCGCCCAGTCCATCGGCGAGCCCGGTACGCAGCTTACGATGCGTACCATTCACTCCGGCGGCGTCGCTGGCGTCGACGATATTACGCAGGGTCTGCCTACGGTCAGCCGTATGTTCGATATCGTCGCCAACGTCAACGAGAAGATCCTGGGTCGCGAGGCCGAGCTGGCTCCGTACTCCGGTCACCTCTCGATCAAGCCCGAGAAGTCCGAGTACGTGCTGACGCTCACCGACTCCGAGGATCACACCCGTGTCCTCGACGAGCGTCGCGTCCCCGCTTCGGTGCGCTTTATGCCCGAGATCGAGGACGGCTGCGAGGTTCGCGCCGGCGATCAGATCACCAAGGGCTTCGTCAACTTCCGCAACCTGCGCAAGCTGACCGACATCGAGTCGACGATGCACACCTTCGTCGAGAGCGTCAAGGACGTCTACACCAGCCAGGGCGTCGACCTGAACGACAAGCACATCGAGGTGCTCGCACGTCAGATGCTGCGTCGCGTTCAGATCACCAACCCCGGTGACTCCAAGTACCTGCTTGGTCAGTACGTCGACCGCTACGAGTTCGCCGACGAGGTCGAGCGCGTTGCCCGTCTGGGCGGTCAGGCTCCTGTGGCCGAGCCCGTCATCCTGGGTACGCTCAAGGTCGCGTCCAACATCGACTCCTGGCTGTCGAGCGCTTCGTTCATCCGTACCGCTGGCGTCCTTACCGAGGCTGCCATCGAGGGCAAGGTCGATCACCTGCTCGACCTTAAGTCCAACGTCATCGTCGGTAAGAAGATCCCTGCTGGTACCGGCCTCAAGCCGTACGCCAACGCCAAGCTGACGTATCGCACGGCCGACGGCTACGTGGACATCGACGGCCCGGCTTCGCCCAACGCCAAGTCGCTGCCCGAGTGGGCTCCTGTGGAGCTCAAGGACCTGGACGAGCAGCTCCCGCAGCAGCTCGACTGGGCCGGCTACGACGAGTTCGGTGGTGCTGACGGTTCGTTCACCCGCAACGGCCACACCATCTCCGCCGAGAAGGCTCGCCTGTACCTGTTCGACGACCTGGGTGTGTCGCAGCGCTGGACCAACAAGTTCAGCGAGGTCGGCATCGAGACGGTCGGCGACCTGGTCGGCAAGTCCGAGGAGGATCTACTGCGCATCGATGGTATCGGTGCCAAGGCGATCGAGGAGCTCCGTGACGGCCTGGAGGCCCACGACCTGCTCTACATCCTCGAGAACAACGACGACGTTGCCGACGAGGAAGACCTCTCGCAGCTGCTGCAGATGGTCTTTAGCCCCGACGGTCCGGACGACATCCTGCTGGGCACCTCCGCCGCGCCGACGCATCACGCCGACGCCGACGAGGAGCTTCTGGGCGCCCCGATCGACGACAAGAAGGCTCCCGCCAACGGTGCCATCAACGAGGACATGGCGTCCCTCGACGAGCTGCTCAACCAGCTCGTGGACACCGACGATGCCGAAGAGGCCAAGGACAACGACGAGGAATAATTTCCTAGTACGTTAACCGTCCTTCCAGAGACCCGTTTCCCAACAGGGAAGCGGGTCTTTTTTGTTGAAGAAAACCTGCCAATAAGGGACAGGTTTATTTTGGTAGGTTATTCCTGCTTGTATTTGAAACATTCCGTTCGGTCAAAGCGTATCTATGGTGAGGACCTCATCAAGAATCATTACCGTCACCGGGAGGTGATTATGGAAGAACAGGCATTTAGACAGGCGGTCGAAGATCACCGGGATGTCGTGTTTCGGATCGCATTGACGTACCTACGCGATCGTGCCGATGCCGACGATGTTGCCCAAGATGTCTTTCTTAAGTTGCTCAAAAGCGATGGACACTTTGAAAGTTGGGAGCATCTTCGTCGCTGGCTTATTCGGGTCACGATCAATGAATGCAAATCGCTCTTTCGAAAGCCATGGAGGCGCATAGAGGATATTGAGAACTTGGCCGATTCACTCTCGGCAGCGCAGGATGAGACCAAGGTGGTCCTGTCAGACGTTATGCGACTTCCGGAACGATTCCGTGTTCCCATCGTGCTCTATTACTATCTAGGCTTTTCGACCTCAGAGATTGCCGAGTTGTTGCATGTACCAGCCGCGACCGTTCGAACGCGTTTAGCTCGCGGTCGATCGAAGCTCAAATTCATCCTAGAGGAGGGCGACCGTGAAATCCAATCAAATCAAGCAGGCCTTCGAGTCCATCCAAGCCGATAGCAATCTTGCAGATCGCGTCCTTAATACCGCTGCGGGTGAGCCGCTTCATCGAAAGGGCCACGCGAAGCCTCTCTATGTTGCCGTAATCGGATGTCTTGTCGGAGTGCTGGCGACCGGAGGGGTCGCCTACGCCGTCGTCAATTCCAGCTATTTTGCCTCTGCCTGGGGAAACCACGGCAACGGGGATTCCATTACCTGGACCAACGGCGGCTCATCGGGAACTAAATATACCTACACCAGAGAGTTTGGCGATGGCATCGCGCCCCAAAGCCTGGAAGGCGCAGTCCAGGAGGTTAATCTGTCCGTCGAGGGCAACGGCTATACGCTTGATATCCATGAGATGGCAATCGACCAAAACGGCTGCGGAGCCGTGACGTTTACGTTGTCCAATCCAAATGGAGTTAACTACTACAAGCCAGCAGCAGAGACTGGCGAACTTGTTCTCTATGGTGAAGAAGAACAGGGCATCGGCACGCCCGATATGAAGTTCGGCGAGGAATGGCCTGACACACGCTGCACCATTGATAAAGACACATCAAGCGATACTGTCATTAATGGCACGATATACTTTGCCGCTATGGATCGCGAGCGAGATTTGCAACATGCGGTCACCTGGAATATCCACTGGACCGAGGGTGAAGGTGAGAGTGCGAGGCGGTTTGAGGCGTCGACACCCGAGTTCAATATTGGAGCGTACGTCGATACAAAGGAACTCCGCTCCGGTGACTCGCCTCTTGAGATTAGCCCGTTTTCCATCCAGACGCACATCGATGATTTGGGCTATGAAGCAGTTGATAATAAGCTGACCATCAGCTACAAGGATGGATCGGAGCAGATTATCGAAGATGACGACGCAGGGGTGTTCAACTTATATTTTTCTTATGGGCGCAATAGCGGAGAGAACATCTGGGTGCCAACGAAGTTGATTGATGTCGAACAAGTGGTCTCGGTAACCCTTGAGGGCACGAGGTACACATCAACAGGAGAGACCGAAACAGAAGTACCCTTTACCATCGTCTATTCGTAAGGTCTGAGGCCGCTTCCTACTAGGGGAAGCGGCCTATTTTGCGTTAAATGGACGGTTAGACCGAGCGATATACTTCCGAACGCGTCGCCGATTTCCATGCGACAGATGAGAGCAGATCATCGCCGGAGTGCGACGTTTCCCCAGATAAAACCGACCAAAATAAACCTGTCCCTTTTTGGAAGGTAACGTTGCCCCGACGAGCACGTCGGATTCCCGGGCCGGGCGGCGCAGGGGTTAAGTTTGTCGCGAGTTCCGCACGCAAAGGAAAGCACTTAATGTGCTTTCC
>URCS01000017.1 GCA_900546455.1 uncultured Collinsella sp.
GGAGGAGGCCGAGGCTGCTCGCTGTGCTGCCGTTCGCGCCATTGCCGAGCGCCTGCATATTCGCACGGTTGAGCGCGATGCGCCGGATGCCGCGCGTGTGCTCGACCGCGATGTGTCGGCGGGCGACGCCGAGCGCCCGCGCTCTCGCACGCTGGGCCTCATGCTGGAGGATACGGCGCTCGAGCTGGGTGCGATGGCGTTGAGCCCGCTGTCCAAAACTGAGTACGCGCTGGCGGCGCCCGCGCTTTGCGGTGGCTACCAGGGCGATTACGCGCCCTTTGGTGATGTGTATCTGTCGACCCTCGAGTTTGTGGCGCGCGTGCGCAACCGCACGTCTGCCGTGGTGCCGCAGGAGCTCGTGACGCTCAACGCGGTGGAAGATTGCATGGAGCGCGTGCTGGCGCAAGCGCTCTCGACGCTTGACGGTCCGGTCGACATGCTCGATCGCGCGGCGCAGCTGCTCGGTGGGCTCGAGCCGGGCGAGGTCGATGGCACGCTCGAGGCGCACGTGGACCGCAACCGACCCTTCGACGACATTCCGATGGCTGCCGGCAAGCCCGAGGCATGTTCGCTGCTGCTGATGCTCGTGCGCCAGGGAGAGGCGGCTCGCCGCCAGCTGCCGACAGCGCCGATCGTCTCGGCCCGTTCGTTTGCCGAGCGCGCCTGGCCGTACATGCTCGCGTGGTCCGACCTGGGGCTGAGCGGCAAGGAACGTATGACGGTCGATGCGCTGGCGCGCGCCGAGGTGAACCGCTTTGCCGACGAGGATGCAAGCGAGCGCATGCGTGGCGAGATGATGGGCATACTGGGTGACCTGTTGGGTATTTCGCCCGAGCAGATGGAGGAGCTGCGCTCCGAGGATGGTCAGCGTCGCCTGCATGAGGGCATGAAGAAGTTTGAGGGCGAGGTCCAGGACGCCATCGAAAAGATGATGGGCGGCCAGGGCGGACCGCAGGGTGGGCCCCAGGGCGGACCGATGCCGCAGCCGCCGGTGGATCCCCGACAGTTCCCATTCTTCTCGCAGAACTAAACTGGGGATGGGATTCGCTCCCAACCCCGATACTTCAACTAAGCATCTTGGCCTCGTTGTGTTATTCTAGAACAGACGTTCGTGAATAGTGCGCGGGGCCTTGCCTTGCGCCGTGCTTGTGGCGAGGGGAGGTTGGCTTGGTCATTTTGGGTATCGACCCCGGTTTGGCCCATACGGGTTGGGGGATTATCGAGGAGCGGCGTGGCGAGGTTCGTTGCCGTGCCTACGGTTGTATCGAGACCAGCGCGGGCAGCCCGCTCGCGGTGCGTCTGTCGCATATCGCCCGCGACCTCAAGGGCGTCGTGGAGCGTTATCGACCCGATACCGCTGCTATCGAGAGCATTTACTTTGGCGCCAACGTTCGCTCGGCCATCCCCACGGCGCATGCCCGCGGTGCTGCACTCGTGGCTCTTTCGGAGTGCGCGCTCGAGATCGGCGAGTACACGCCTATGCAAATCAAGCAGGCTGTGGTGGGCACCGGTGCCGCAGATAAGCGGCAGGTCGCCTACATGGTGCGCACGCTCACGCAGCTCGATCACGACCCGCATCCCGACCATGCCGCCGATGCCCTGGCTTGCGCCATCTGCCACGTAAACCTCAGCCGCACCCGGTCGCTTACCGGCGGCGAGTTCTATCAACAGAGAGGAACCGGATACTGATGATTTCCCAGCTCCATGGAACGCTTGTCGAGGCCACGATGAGCTCGGCCGTCGTCGATGTATCGGGCGTGGGCTTTGAGCTCGGCATCTCGGGCAGCACCGCGGCCACGTTGCCGACGCCCGGCGGCGAGGTTCGCCTGTATACCCGTATGCAGGTGCGCGAGGACGCCATGACGCTCTTTGGCTTTGCCTCCAAGGACGAGCGCACGATGTTCGATCGGCTCGTGTCCGTATCGGGCGTCGGCCCGCGCCTGGCGCTCGCCGTGCTCTCCACCTATACCGTGGGTCAGCTGTATTCCCTGGTAATGGCCGAGGACGACAAGGGCATGGCCAAGGTTCCCGGTGTGGGCAAAAAGACAGCGCAGCGTCTCATCCTGGAGCTCAAGAGCACCTTTGCCAAGGACAAGGGCTTTGTGCCGGTCGATGTAATTCCCGGCCAGGTTGCGATGCCGGTTCCCGCTGCCGCTCCCTCGGCGATCGACGATGCCCGCGCGGCACTCCTTTCCATGGGCTTTAGCCCGCAGGAGACCGATGTTGCCCTGAGCGGGTATGATGGGCAGGATATGCGTGTCGAGGATCTGCTCGGCGCGGCGCTTAAGCGACTCGGAATGGATGCGTGATGTGGGAAGCCGATGACTCTCAGGACCTGTGGGCGACGCCCGGCAACTCGCCGGCGGCATCCATGGCGCACGGTGAGCGCGTGGTGGGCTCGGAGCTGACGCCCGAGGACCTCGATGTCGACCGCACCTTGCGCCCTCAGCGCTTGGACGACTACTGCGGCCAGGAGCACATCAAGCAGAGCCTGCGCGTGTTGATCGAGGCAGCGCAGAGCCGTGGCGAGACGCTCGACCACGTGATCTTCTCAGGCCCTCCGGGCTTGGGCAAGACCACGCTGGCTACGGTTATCGCCAACGAGCTGGGCGCTCAGATCAAGACGACGAGTGGCCCTGCCATCGCGCGTACCGGCGACCTGGCGGCTATCCTTACCAATTTGCAGCCGGGCGACGTGCTGTTTATCGACGAGATCCACCGCCTCAACCGTTCGGTCGAGGAGGTCCTGTATCCCGCGATGGAGGACTTTGCGCTCGATATCGTAATCGGCAAGGGTCCGGCGGCTCGCTCGATTCGCCTTGACATCCCCAAGTTCACACTGGTGGCGGCGACGACCCGCTCGGGCATGCTGACCGGTCCGCTGCGCGACCGCTTTGGCATCTCGTATCGCCTGGATTACTACACCGTCGAGGAGCTCGCCCAGATCGTGACGCGCTCAGCGACCATCCTGGGCGCGACGATTGACCATCCCAGCGCGCTCGAGATAGGCTCGCGCTCGCGCGGCACGCCGCGTCTTGCAAACCGTCTGCTCAAGCGCGTGCGCGACTATGCGCAGGTGCGCGGTAACGGTCCCATCGAACTCGACATTTGCCGTCAAGCGCTCGAGTTCTTCGAGATCGATGAGCTTGGCCTGGACTGGATGGACATCCGTATTTTGGAGACGCTTGCCAAGACGTTCTCCGGTCGCGCCGTGGGCCTGACCACGCTTGCCAGCGCGGTAGGCGAGGACCCGGGCACGCTTGAGGATGTCTATGAGCCCTATCTGCTGCAGTGCGGTCTGATGATCCGTACGCCCCAGGGCCGCCAAGCAACCCTTCGCACGTTTGAGCATTTGGGGATCGAGCCAACCGTTTAGGGATGGTTTTGTTTTGGCAGGCTGTTAGGCTATCGCTGGGCATTGGATAAACATATCGCCATTCATCGGTTACGGGTGTTTTTCTATTGCGCGCCCGTGCTATGCTGGATTGGTCTTTTTCTCATCCGGTAACGAAAGGACCGCCCATGCCTACTGACATCGAAATCGCACGTTCCGTCACGCCGCTGCCTATTACCGAGGTGGCTAAGAACGCCGGCGTTGACGTTAAGCATCTGATTCCGTACGGCTTCGACAAGGCTAAGGTCGACTACTCCCTGCTCAATGAGCCAACTGATCATCAGGCTAAGCTCGTCCTCGTGACCGCTATCAACCCCACGCCCGCCGGCGAGGGTAAGACCACCACGACCATCGGTCTTGCCGACGGTCTGCGCCGTCGCGGCGTCAAGAGCGCCGTGGCTCTGCGCGAGCCTTCGCTCGGTCCCGTCTTTGGCGTGAAGGGCGGTGCC
This sequence comes from uncultured Collinsella sp., assembly GCA_900546455.1. GTDB lineage: Bacteria > Actinomycetota > Coriobacteriia > Coriobacteriales > Coriobacteriaceae > Collinsella. The sequence goes on from URCS01000017.1 coordinate 3,844, forward strand.
GCCGGTGGCGGTTGGGCCCAGGTTATCCCCATGGAGGACATCAACCTGCACTTTACCGGTGACTTCCATGCCATCGGTGCCGCCAACAACCTGCTGGCCGCTATGCTCGACAACCATATTCAGCAGGGCAACCAGCTCGGTATCGACGTTAAGCGCATCACCTGGAAGCGCGTCGTCGACATGAACGACCGTCAGCTCCGTCACGTCATCGACGGCATTGGCGGCAAGGCCCAGGGCGTGCCGCGCGAGGACGGCTTCGACATTACCGTCGCCTCCGAGATTATGGCAATCTTGTGCCTGTCCACGAGCATTAACGACCTCAAGGAGCGCCTGGGCGAGATCGTCGTCGGCTACAGCTTTGCCGGCGAGCCCGTCCGCGCTCGCGACCTTAAGGCTCAGGGCGCCATGGCTGCTCTGCTCAAGGACGCGCTCAAACCCAACCTGGTGCAGACGCTCGAGGGCACGCCTGCGTTTGTCCACGGCGGTCCCTTCGCCAATATCGCCCACGGCTGCAACTCCATCATGGCCACCCGCATGGCCATGCGCTTTGGCGATGTTGCCATTACCGAGGCCGGCTTTGGTGCCGACCTGGGTGCTGAGAAGTTCCTCGATATCAAGTGCCGCATGACGGGCGTTCGTCCCAGCGCTGTCGTGGTCGTTGCGACTGCCCGCGCGCTTAAGTACAACGGCGGTGTCGCCAAGGCCGACCTCAACGAGGAGAACCTTGAGGCCCTTAAGGCCGGCATGCCCAACCTGCTGCGCCATGTCGACAACATTCAGAACGTGTACGGCCTGCCCTGTGTGGTCGCCATCAACCGCTTCCCGACGGACACCGAGGCCGAGCTGGAGCTCATCGAGTCCGAGTGCCAGAAGCTTGGCGTCAACGTTAAGCTGTCCGAGGTCTGGGCCAAGGGCGGCGAGGGCGCGCTCGACCTGGCCGATGAGGTCATGCGCCTGATCGAGCAGCCGAGCGAGCTCAAGTTTGCTTACGAGGACGGTGCCGATGTGGCCGACGCCCTCGAGGCCGTTGCCACCAAGGTTTACCGTGCCGACGGCGTTGACTTTACGCCGGCTGCCAAGCGCCAGCTCGCTGAGCTGCGCGAGAACGGCTTTGGCAACCTGCCGGTGTGCGTGGCCAAGACGCAGTACAGCTTTAGCGACAACGCTAAGGCCCTCGGTGCCCCCGAGGGCTTCCGCATCACCGTGCGCGAGCTCAAGGTTTCCGCCGGCGCTCACTTCGTGGTCGCGCTGACCGGCAGCGTTCTGACCATGCCGGGCCTGCCCAAGGTTCCCGCGGCCGAGAACATCGACGTCGACAACGACGGCAACATCACCGGCCTGTTCTAAGCCCGCTATTCATAGCCGCTTGCCCGCCCCGCCGCGCCACCAAGGCCCGGCGGGGCTTTTTATCCCGAGGACCGCGCATGTCTTGTAGATACCGGCGGGCACTGCCCATCATAGGCTTTTGCGCGGGTAGAATGCATGGATAACTCGATGCTTGCAGGCGACGGAAAGGAAACGTTGCATGGACCAGGATAAGACGACCGTAATGGGTGGCTACGGCTCCGCGCAGGCGGGTAATAGCGCCGATGCGACCCGCGTTGTGGCAAATCCCGGCTACGTCGCGCCCGACGCGACCCAGGCCACGGCCGAGCCCACGCGAGTTATGGGTTATGGCAACGCGGCGCCGGACCCTTACGCTGTCCCTTCGCAAAGCCCCTACGGCAACGTGGCACCAGACCCGTTTGATTACGCGCCGCAGGACCCCTATGCCAGTTCCGCGCCGGACCCTTACAGCGATTTGTCGCAAAATTCCATTCCGCAGCCTCAGCAGACGACGTATATGCCGCGTACGGCACAGGCCCAGCCTCGTTATGACTCGCGCGATTCGCGTGCGCGCCAGCCCTATCGCGAGTATCCCAAATCGATTCCGCAGTATGGCGAGGACGAGGGGGAGAAGCCCTCGCGTTCGTCGAGCGTTATTAAGAAGATTCTCATCGTACTGGCGATCTTCTTTGCCTTATCGGTTGTGTTTGCCATCGTGTCGGGCATGCTCAATAAACGAGGCGCTTCAACCGATACGACGGCAGAGCAGACCGAGGCTACCCAGTCCGGCGCTGTGGACCTGAGTGATATCCCGGGACAGTACTGGTCTAACGCCAAGAAGCTCCTCAAGTCGCGCGGGGCCGACCTTTCGAACGCCGTGATTCTGACCGAGGATGGCTCGACGCCCGTTGTCGATGCCAATTGGGTCGTAACGTCTGCCTACTATAACGACAACGGTAACCTGGAGGTTCAGCTTACGCGCAAGGACAGTTCGTCGGGCAATGTGTCCGGCGATCAGAGCGGTACGGACAGTTCGAGCTCTAATACGCTGGAAGACCTGAGCAACAAGGCCCAGGAGCTGGGAGACAAGGCCCAAGAGCTGGGCGATACGGCCCAAAACCTCGGCGACACCGCGCAGAACCTGGGCGACATGGCGACGGATGCCTGGAACGCGCTGCAAAACGGCATTTCGGGCGCACAGGGGAACTAGCGGCTGAGCTGCTAGAGCCTTAGCGGTGCAAACAAAAACGGGACGCAGTGTCGCGTGACCGGGCGCATGTGCGCGCTGGTCGGCGGTCCTGCGTCCCGTTTTGCCGTCGATTACAGTTGCTCGGCCGGGCGCTCGGGCGAGCTAAAACCCGAGTCAAACGTGACGACGCACGAGGCGTCGGGCCGGCGCTCGTGCACGATGCGCGTGACGAGTTCCAGCAGCTCCTCGTCGGATATGTCAAAACCGTCGGGGCGCACCAGGTCAAACGAGACGAAGCCGTCGTGCTCGTGCAGGTCGTGGATGGAAAGTGCGGGGTCGATCTGCATGATGCCGCGCTTGACCCAGCCGCGCAGGTCGTCGCCGGTTGTCGCGATGGGGTCGCAATGCAGCGTAATGTCGATACCCATCTGATGCTTGATATCGTGCTCGATGGTGTCCAGAATCTCGTGGTGCTCAAACGCATCGCCCTCGCCGGGCATCTCCACGTGTGCGCTGGCAAACTGGCGACCGGGGCCGTAGTCGTGCACCATCAGATCGTGCGTGCCCAGAACCTGCGGATACGACATGATTTTGTCGCGAATCTCCTGGACGAGCTTGGGGTCGGGCGCTTGTCCCAGCAGCGGGCTGATGGCGTCGCGCACCAGGCCCATGCCGCTGGTGCAGATGAAGATGCCCACTCCCAGGCCTGCCCAGCCGTCGAGGTCAACGCCGGTTGTCTGTGAGATAAGCGCTGCCACCAGGACTGAGCCCGAGGTGATGACGTCGTTTTTGGAATCCTGTGCCGTGGCGATGAGCGTCTCGGAGTCGATGCGGTTGCCCAGCGTGCGGTTGAAGGCCGCCATCCAAAACTTGACGAGCATGGACAGGATGAGGGCGGCCATGGAGAGCGCCGAATATGCGGTGGGGGAGGGCTTGATGATCTTGGTGACCGACTCGATGATCAGGTTGATGCCGACAGCGCAAACCAGGACGGCGACGAACAGTCCTGCCAGGTACTCGTAGCGGCCATGGCCGTAAGGGTGCCCCTCGTCGGCCGGGCGGCTGGCAAGGCGGAATCCGAGCAGGCTCACGATGTTGCTCGAGGCATCGGAGAGGTTGTTGAAGGCGTCGGCGACAAGCGAGACGGAACCCGCGAGCAGGCCCGCGATGCCCTTGGCCAGGCACAGCGTGATATTGAGGCCGATGCAGATGAGGCTTGCGGCAAACCCCGCGTTGGTGCGGCAGGAGGTATCGACCGGTTCGCTCTCGCTGCCGGGAACAAGCGTATGTACCAGCCGATTTACAAATAGCATAACGGTCGTCCTCACAATCATGTTTAAGGGGATAGTGTAGCTCGCACGGACGCGTCGTGCGACGATGCTCAGAAAATGCAGCAATGGTCTGCCGATGCTAACGGGCACGGGGCGGAGGGGGGGCGGTTGCCCGCATGGCTTTGAGCCCGCTGCGCCTTCTCGTCCGTGCGAGTGCTCCATTTTGGGCCACATGGGTATGGGCACGCGCCTGTTTGCTTGACATACTTAATGTCGACAGCCCCTGTGCAAAGGAGGAAGTTTCCATGGACGAGATGTTTGCCATTAAATGCCAAAACTGCGGCGGCCCCATGTATTCGCACCAGGCAAAACGCAGCTTTGAGTGCGCCTATTGCGGAACGGTCATCCCGTGGCAAGCGGACGCTGGGGAGCCTAAGAGCGCTTTGGGCATTCGCCATACACCGCTGACGGTGGTTGACGGGTTGCTCAAGCTCACGCATGTCTCGCAGCTCGAGCGTCCGGAGGACCCGGAATGGTATTTCTTCAATTCGCACTGGCGCAATCAGTCGGTTCTGGAGCATCTGCTGTGGGAAGATCGCGGGACGGCGCAGGAGTTCCAAGAGGCCACACACGTGAGCATTCCCTGCCCCTTCTGCGGCGCGTCCTTTGAGGGCGAGTCCACCCAGCGCGTGTTCGAATGTCCGTCCTGCGGCAACAAGATTGGTGTGGCCGACTTGCTCAAACCCGGCACGTTTAGCAAGCGCCTGACCATGGGCGTGGGTGCCGAATACGTTCCCGAGCAGGGTATTCCGTGTGAGATTTCCCCACAGCAAGCGCGTGCCAACGCGCTGCAACTGGTGCGTCAGTACCCGGATGCCTTTGCCGGGCACGACGTGGAAGATGCGATCCAAAACGACATGATGCTCTTCTATTTCCCCATGGCGCTCGCGGACCTGCGCATGATGGCGTCCTTCCCGGGCAAGGGCCTGAGCAAGGAGACCCTGGTGTACTACGAGGTGCTCGATTGGGCATATCCCAGGGCCAACTACTTGGACGTTCGCCTTATGGGCATCTTGGAACCGTGGGACTTTGCCAAGGTGGGGCCGTTCGATCCCGCCATGCAGGAGGGCGACTTCCGCGTCGTCTCCGTCGATGCGTCCACCAAGGATCAGGTGGTCATTGACAAGCTGGCGCTCGACGTTGCCGGCAACGATGCCGAGGCAGCCCTGGGGCTCAATAAAAAGAGCATCCGCACGTGGGCACGCAAGGCCCGCAAGCACAAAGACGGTCTGGTGATGGTGCCGGTCTACTTTGTTGATCGCCCGGCAACGGACAGTCGCGACGGCGAGCAAGTGCGCATCGCTGTAAATGGCCAGACAGGTCGCGCGGCCGCAGTGGTGTTTAGCGACAAGCGCGAGACGCATATCGTGGCACCGCTCAACCCGAGCTTGCATTTGTCGAGCGAAAGCACCGTGCACGCCACACCCATCGAGGTCAAATACGTTAAATCGCCGTTCCTATACCAGATCGTGCGCCGCGGAGGCGACGACCAGCCGCGGCAGGTGGCAGCTACAACCGAGGGCTCCTACCGAGAAGAAAAGCCCAAACGCAAGGGGCTGTTTGCAGCGATTTTTGGGAAGTAGGGGAGCGCGAGCTGCTGTCCAGTCGATTAACGGGAAGTGGATGTAAATAAACAGTGGAGCGGCTGCACAAGGGCCGCCCCGCTGGGTAAAATCAAGTTGTGCCGCGGAACCCGCTCCTCAGCTAGTCACACTTCGGAAGCGCGGGCAACGCAGGTATTATCGTCTAAAGGGCCGGCTGCAACCGGCCCTTTGCATGACTCCCTTCGCTACCCGTTACTGCTTATATTCCCGCCAGATCGAGTAGAGGTTCCGGGCAATGCCGGTCACATACATCGAGAGGCGCAGGATTTCAAGAAACAAGTTCATAGGCTTCGCTCCAATCAGAGATCAGAGCGTTGCCCGCAGGCGGATTCCGCGGCGGTCAAGATTTTACCCCACAGGCAACGGCGGGAGACGTCCGATCCCTTTTTGGAGTGGTGTCTGTCGCACCGTACTGTTACCTGTGCGCCTCGACGTTCGCCGCTTCGTTGATGGCACGGTACTCGGCGCTCAGCTCGCGCGCCAGCTCTTCCTTGCTTGGAAGATACGGCAGATATTTGGCAGCAAACACTTGGTCGTTGTCTTCGGGCAGCGTGTATTCGACAATTGAATCACTCTTGTCCGCGCAGAGCACGATGCCTATGGGCGGGTTGTCACCTTCGTTCATGAGCTCGCGCGTGTAATAGTTCACGTACATTTGCATTTGGCCCAGGTCTTGATGTGTGAGGTCATCGGTCTTAAGGTCGATGAGAACGAAACAGCGCATCAGATAGTTGTAAAACACGAGGTCAATATAGAAGTGGCGCCCATCGAAGGTGATACGCTTTTGGCGCGCCTCAAAAGCGAAGCCGCGGCCAAGCTCTAGCAGAAACTTCTGAAGATGTGTGATGAGTGCCTGCTCTAGATCGCTCTCGCGAAACGCAGTATCGTCCGAGAAGCCTAAAAACTCCAGTACATATGGATCGCGGATGATGTCCTCGGGGCGACGAGCGGGGGCGCTCTTTTGGATTTCTTGAGCAACGGTCTCTTTGTCCTTGCTGGCAAGTAGACGCTCGCGGAGCATGGTGTTGATTTGGCGCTCGAGCTGACGTGTACTCCAGCGAGAGTCGGCGCATTCATTCATGTACCAAGTGCGGGCTTCGGGATCGGAAACGCGCATCAACCTGCGGTAATGTGTCCAACTCAATTCGCTACGCAGTGCGTCGCGAATTGGAAACGCAAGGAAGAACTGGCGCATATTACGAAGGTTTGCGATACCAAAGCCTTTTCCGTAATCGGCGGTAAGCCTTTTGGAGAGGCCTTCAATCAATGCATCGCCGTACTTGGCACGCTCCTCGCCGCCTTGTTCCTCAAGAATGCTCTTGCCGATCTCCCAATACGCCTCAACCATCGCAAAGTTGACGGCGGTATAGGCCTTGTCGCGAGCGGCGTTGAGAATCGAGGAAACCTGCTTGTAAAAACCTTCGGGCACGATAGCCGATTCTCCGCGGTTGACCAGTTCACCCATCAATATCGCCCCACTTTCCTCTTGAGGAGTGCATCTTTATCGCATTTAGTTTAAAGCCTCGCGCGGACACGAATTGCTTTGCTGTCTGGCACCTTCGCATGGGAGCCTTGCGGTGACTAAAATGTGGCCATAGAGGCAGTTTTAGCGAACCCCGCGGGAGTGACACGCATGGATAACAACACTTTGCTGTTCCAGGACAAAGGTTCGGGTAGGTTTAAAGACGTTAAGATCTACCCCAACCGTATTGAGGTGCTCAAGAAGGGCACTTTTGGTGGCAAGCACACCGAGATTGTTTATCTTAAGGACATCACGGGGGTCAACAGAATCAAAGGCCGCGATGTTTTTTTGCGCAATCGTCTGTTGACCGCTTGCGTCTTTAGCCTGAGTAGCCGTGCGAAGGCCCAGGAATTTGTGAACGCGCTGAACATGGTGATGTAGCCGATAGCGGCGTTCGGGCCAAGGTAAAAATCGGGGGCACAGAACGGTGTTCTGCGCCCCCGATTGAGTCGATGTGTCTAAAAGGCCGGCTTGCCTATTCGACAACGTCCTCGTTGTTTTCACCGTCACTGGCAAGCATCGCCGCGCCGGCGACCGTTGTCGCCACGGCGGCGGCAGCGAGCCCGGCGGCAACGCCAGAGCTGTCGCCCGTGTCGGCGAGTTTTCCGGTCGAGCCCTTGCTCTTGTTGCCGCCGCCGTTCTTGTCGGCGCCGTCTGCGTTGGAACCCGTGCCGGTGCCGGCGCCGCCTGCACCGTCCGAGGCCGCTACGGTAAAGCTTGCGGATCCGTCGCTGGCGAGCGTGTAGTTCTGCGCCGCGTCGCCCAAGAGACCGTTCACGCGCACCCAGTACGTTCCTGCGGCAAATGTTTCGCCCTCGGCCATTGCCGTGCCCGGAGCGCCGTCCGCGTCGTGCACAAACTCGAGCTGGGCCGTGCAGGCATCGGTTTCGAGCTTGCCCTCGAGTGATGCCGCAATCTTGGCGCGCACGTCTTCGCCGGCCTTAAGGCCTTCGAGTCCCTCAAAATGAGGCGTCAGCGCACGTGGATCGATATCGATGGGCACAGGGCCCTGCAGCCCCGTAACAGTCTCGTTGCCCAGGGCGTCGACATCCACATATTCGATGGCAAACGCATGTCCCGAGGCTGCTACGTTGAGTACGTTGCTGCTGTCGACAAGGCGGAAATGGCCCTCGCCAACGGTCTTGCCATCTTGGAGCGAGGCATCGCTCAGCGAGTCGCCGTACGTCATGCGCATGCGGGTCGGGAGATAGCACGAAACGGTTTGCTTGTGCTGCGCATCGTTGTAATTGCGCTGGTAGATGCTCCGGGCCAGTGCCGCATCAACAAAGTCGGATGCGATGATGCCAATGTGCTTGCGGCAGTCCGCCTTTGTGCTCTCAACTCCGGTATTGTTTATATACGAGCTCTTGTACAGGTGCTCGTTGACCACTCGCGCTGCGGTAAAAGGGTTGTTTTGCGTGCAGCTCGTGTAGTTGATAAACCAGCAGCGCTCCGTTGCCTGCACCGTTGTCCCGTCCGCGGCAGTGATATCTACGGTGCTGCGCTCGAACTCGGACGCTGCCTTCAGGGCCATATCGACCCAGTCGATCTTACTGGATCCCGTGCAGTCGTAATGGTCTTGGGCATATACCTTGGTGCAATAGGGCTCTTTGGCACCCGCATTGCCCGCAGCCTCAAAGCCTCGCGCGTCTTGGACGAGGCACATGGACTTTCCGGAATGCGCCTTGATTTTGTCGTCCCATTCAGTGAGGTCGAGGCCCCACGTGTGGCCGTCTACGCTGTCGCCGGCGAGTTTAAATCGACGCAGCAGGACGATCTTTCCGCGCACCTCGTTCAGTGTGGGGACATGGCTCGACGTATAGAACAGATCGGAGTTATTGCCCATAACATTGGCGAAAGCCGTCGTAACGCTTTCGTCGGTAGCCTCGTCGTTGCCTCGTGACACCAGCATGATGAGCGCTTCTGACGGGTGTTCGTTCAAAAATGTTTTGAAGTAACCGATGACATCGGAGAGTTGTATAAAGTCCCCGTCTTTTTTGTGCAGGTAGCATATTCCATGGTCGATGCCGGGGTCGCCGTTCTTGTCGTTCTTTCCAAGTCGGATATCAAAATAGCGAATGCCTTCGAGCAACTGCGTGGGGATGTAATCCTGCTGGCACTTTGCAAGCGAGGTTTGGGGCTCGGTGTCGTTGTCGACGCTGCAGGTGCCCGAATCGTGAGTTCCCGGGATGCTCAGTTCGTCGAGGTACTTGCTGCCATCGACGTGGCTCATCCAACATGGTCCGTCGACGTAGCTGCTATACGTGGTCCAGTCGATGCTGCTAACTGTGGCATTGGTCTTGTCCATGCTGTAGCCGACAAGCTCGAGCTCCCACGGAATGCTCTTACTCTTATGGCAGATCTTATTGTTGTCCTGGTCTTTGCCGTCCTTTTCTATGGCCAGGTACTTAATGTCTTTTTTCTCGGTTTCTTTCTCGACCGTGCGGTCTCGGATGATATAGGTACCGTTTGATTGACGCTCGAACGCAAAAGAGCGACTGGCCTTGCCGTCATGCTCGCCACTCCATACGTGGATGACCTTTCCGTCTTTGTCCGAGTCGCCATCGACCGACCAAATGCTGTAGCCCGTCTTTTTATGCTCTTCGAAATTGAGCAAGGTGCGGATAGCATACCAGTTTGTATCGTCATTCTTGGTCGTTACGTTCTCAAGGATGAGCTTGCTGGACGTGCCGTCATTAAACAGATGGCAGACGTTGCCGATGACGTTGCCGTCTTCGTTAACGCTTGCGGTACGAAAATAGCCCGCGGGGCGAAGGCGAATGACGAAATTGTCGAGGCTGTCCGACGGTGCGGGTGTGTTGTCTGCAAATGCCGCTCGCAGGGGAATGCCCGGCGCTGCGGTTTCGGGCAGGCTTGCAAGTGGTGACAACGCCGCAAGCCCTAGGCCCAGCGTAAACGCTCGGCGGCTGATGGCATGGTGTTCGGTCATAACTTCTCCATTCGCAGAGTGCGGTTATGCGATAGTTTTGGTCACTATACTGCCCAGATGTTTAAAGATGCTGGTTTAATTGTCTGCGCGGCGCAATAAATCGGTGGGCGGACGTGTTGGGGTGTTTGTCGTTTTCGTACTGTTGCCACATTTGGGGCGGTTCCGGCGTCCGGCATCCTCGCGTTCGTCGGCTACAGGCATAAGAAAGGGAGGGTCGGTTTACCGGCCCTCCCTGGGTACGAAGCGCTGGGGTACCGTCGCTTGTTTGCACTGCGACCGTGTTTCCCGTTGCGCTCGCCAGTCGCTTAGCGCTTGATCTCGATATCGTCGAGCTTGACGTCCATGGCCTCGGTCTTGGCCTCGGCGATGTCGTCGGCAAATTCCAGAGACTTCATCATGGTCTCGACGGCGTCCTTGTGCTCCTCGACGTTGTCGATACGCACATACACACTGCCGCCGTCAACGTCGGTGAAGTATTCGGTCGTTACGCCGCCCGAGTGTGTATAGGAAGCGTTGCGCCAAGTCTTGCCGTTGTACTTGACGGGGTCATTCTCGGTCCACTCAAAGCTGGCATTCCACTTTGCCTCGTAGTCGAACAGCTCGTCGGCGTTCTTGTCAGGATCGAAGACGGGGATGAAGCGATCGCTGGCGTGCTCGCTCTCGGTGAACTTAAACTGGGCCCTGTCGGCGGTGTCGCCTGCGACGTCGGTGATCTCGACGCCCTCGGGGACCTCGACCTTAAACCAAATGAAGTCGGTCCTCATATCCACGGCTGGCTTTTCTGCGCCGCCGCCACCGCCACTGCCGGTAGCGCCGCCGCTGCCGCCGCAACCCACCAGGGCAACCGCGGCAAAGAGACTGATGCAGAGGGTGAGAATCGCAAAGGCCTTCTTTTTCATGGTCGTGTCCTCCTCGATCTGTAATCGTCCATGGATTACCTGCCTTTACTGTACGCGTGGACGGCTCGCTAGGGTGGGCCATGTGTCCCATTCTGGGGGCTGGAATTGCGCCGACAAGTGGCAATATGTGCGGTCGCAAAAGAGGGGAGGGCCGATGCTGTCGGCCCTCCCCGGGGTGAGGTGCCCGTTGATTTAATGGGGCGCGCGTGCGTGGGCGTTGCCCCAACAGGTTCCTTGTTTATAGATATGCCTCAGTTTTTGACGTCCGGAAGTCTCGAAAGGTGGGCCATGTGTCCCATGTTTGCGGTGCCGACGCCTATCGTTCGTCATAGAAATCCGCGATGGCCAGGTGCGCTGACGCTCATGTACTTATGGGCTAGACTTAGCACCATTATGTGATTGATGCGGTCGGTCGGCGGTTGCCACCCGACCGATGTATATGACTTGAAGGTGCGTGCGTATGAGCCAAGAGATGATGGATAAAACATGTCGAGAGTTTGCCGAGGCGCTTGCCGCACGCGAGCCGGTTCCCGGCGGCGGTAGCGCGAGCGCCTTTGTAGGTGCACTGGGCGCCTCGCTTTGCGGGATGGTTGCTCGCTATGGGGCGACAAATCCTGCGCTTGCCGATCGCGCAGACGATCTGACGCGCGCGTTTGCCCAGGCGGATGAGTTGGCGCAGGAACTTGTGGGTCTGGTCGCCGAGGACGTTCGTGCCTACGGGCAGGTGTCCACGGCGTACGGTATTCCGCGTGACGATCCGGCTCGAGCGACCGCGATTCAGGATGCGCTGCATGTGGCCGCTATGCCGCCGTATCGCATTATGGATGCCTGCGGGCGTGCGCTGGCGCTGCTCGAGGACATGGCCGACAAGGGTTCGCGTCAGCTGCTGTCCGATGTGGCGTGCGGCGCCGTGTTCTGCCGTGCCGCTATGCAGGGCGCGAGCTTGACGCTCTTTGCGAACACCACGTCTATGAAAGATCGCGTTCGTGCTGAGGAGCTCGAGACGGCGTGTGATGAGTTGCTCGACACATGGTTGCCGCGCGCCGATGCGCTGGCGCGCCGCGCCTCCGACGCTGCAAGGAAGAGAGGATAGCCATGGCTGAACTGCTGAAGGGTGCTCCCGTTGCTCGCGCTTTGACCGAGGAACTTGCTGCTCGCTGTGCAGCCCTGCGCGAGCGCGGTGTTGTACCGACGCTGGCCATCGTTCGTGTGGGCGAGCGCGAGGACGACCTGTCCTACGAGCGCGGTGCCCTCAAGCGCTGCGAGAAGGTTGGCATTGAGGCTCGCCGCGTTTTGCTTCCTGCCGATGTTTCGCAGGACGAGCTGTTGACGGCCGTCGAGGACATCAATACCGATTCGGCTGTTCATGGCTGTCTGATGTTCCGCCCGCTGCCCGCCGGCCTTGACGAGAACGCCGTCGCCGCAGCGCTCGATCCCGCCAAGGACGTTGACTCCATGACGCCGGCTTCACTGCTCACCACGCTTTCGGGGCGCGGCGAGGGTTTTGCCCCCTGCACAGCCGAAGCCGTGCTTGCTTTGCTGGATCATTACGGCGTTGAGCTGGATGGGGCCAAGGTTGCTGTGGTCGGACGCTCACTGGTAATTGGCCGCCCCGTTGCCGCCATGCTTACGGCGCGCAACGCAACCGTGACGACGTGCCATACGCATACGCGCGATCTTGCCGCCGAGTGCTGTGCTGCCGACATTGTGGTTGCCGCCGTTGGACGCGCGCGCACGATTGGCGCAGATGCGGTCCGCGAGGACCAGGCGATTATCGATGTTGGCATTAATTGGGACGAAGCCGCTGGCAAGCTGGTCGGCGACGTCGATTTTGATGCCGCGGAGCCGGTTGTTGGCGCAATCACCCCCGTGCCGGGTGGCGTGGGCGCCGTGACGACAGCAATTCTCGCCAAGCACGTGATCGAGGCGGCTGAGCGCGCGGTAAAATAGGCGTTTGGAGGCTGTTTAGGGGGTTGGTTAGATACCCTGTGGTCAAAAAATGCCAAATATGAGTACTGTTGCCAAGTTAGTCACATATGTTTGAGATCATTTTGGCTCTTTAGCGATAAGTAATATCGTTAAAGAGCCAATTTTATTGGACGTATGGGGAATTACTAGACTCAGTTTTTGGACAGGTGAGGATTCCCGGCGCCCGGAACAGTGCAATTTGCTGCCACTAAATTTGTGACAGTACTCATATTTGGCATTTTTTGACCACGGGGGCTGCCGAGGCCGTGGTTTCGCCCTTTCTGCGCCGAAGCGATACACTGTTGCCGTTTGATTTCTTCGCTCAAGGAGGATGCGCATGCCGTGCACAACGATTCTGGTCGGTAAAAACGCAAGCTACGACGGGTCGACCCTGGTCGCGCGTAACGAGGACTCGTCCAACGGGGTATTTGAGCCCAAGCGCATGCGCGTAGTGCATCCCGACGAGCAGCCGCGTGTCTACACGAGCGTCCTGAGCCACCTGACCGTTGAGCTGCCCGATAACCCCATGCGCTATACGAGCGTCCCCGATGTTGTCCCGGGCCACGGTATCTGGGCCGAGGCCGGTTTCAACGAGCTCAATGTTGGCATGTCCGCAACCGAGACGCTTACCACCAACGAGCGCGTCCGCGGCGCCGATCCGCTCGTGGACTACGTGCCCGCCAAGGGCAACGAGGGTGAGGACGGCTATGTGCCGGCGCAGCCCGGTGGCCTGGGCGAGGAGGACATGGTGACCCTGGTGCTGCCGTATGCCAAGTCCGCCCGCGACGGCGTGCGTATCTTGGGCGACCTGCTCGAGCGCTACGGCACTTACGAGAACAACGGCATCGCCTTTAGCGACGTGGACGAGATCTGGTGGCTCGAGACCATCGGCGGTCACCACTGGATCGCCAAGCGCGTGCCTGACGACGCCTATGTGACCATGCCCAACCAGCTGGGCATCGACAGCTTTGACCTGGATGACGCCGAGGGCGCCCAGGCCGACCATATGTGCTCCGCCGACCTGCGCGTCTGGATGGCCGAGTGGCATCTGGACCTGACGCTGGGCGTCGAGGGCGACGGCCCGGCTGCCGTCTTTAACCCGCGCGAGGCCTTTGGCTCGCACAGCGACAGCGACCACGTCTACAACACGCCGCGCGCCTGGTACATGCAGCGCTGCCTCAACCCCAGTGACGTGTGGGATGGCCCCGACGCCGACTACACGCCCGAGAGCGACGATATCCCTTGGAGCCGCGTGCCCGAGCGCAAGGTGACCATCGAGGACATCAAGTACGTACTCTCGAGCCACTACCAGGGCACGGAGTACGACTGCTACGGCAGCAAGGGCACGCTCGCTACGCGTGGCGCCTATCGCCCCATCGGCATCAACCGCAACAGCCAGCTCGCCGTGTTGCAGCTGCGTCCCTATGCGCAGCCGGCCTATCGCGCCGTGCAGTGGATGGCGTTTGGTTCCAACTCGTTTAACGCGCTGGTTCCGCTGTACGCCAACGTCGAGACCATGCCCGAGTACTATGCCGACACGCAGGCTCGCGTGACGTCCGAAAACTTCTACTGGGCCAACCGCCTGATCGGCGCGCTGGCTGACGTCCGCTTCCATGAGTGCGGCCGCGCGGTCGAGGATTATCAGGAGAAGGTTGGTGGCATGGGCCACAAGCAGATCCATGACGTCGACGCTGCCGTAGCCGCTCTGCCCGAGGCCGAGGTGCCTGCCGAGCTTGCACGCGCCAACGAGGCCTTTGCCGAGCGTGTCCGCGTGGAGACCGATGCTCTACTGAGCAAGGTGCTCTACACCACGAGCTGCGCCATGAAGAACTCTTTCGCGATGAACGACAACGTGAGATAAAACGCTTTGTCGCTTTCGCGCGATCTTGGGTACAAGAAGGCCAATGCAGTTGTTCATGATTGGAGCCAACCATGGTTATGAAATTCGATCAGCTTGTTAACGGCGCCATCAACGTGGGCTTTGGCGCTGCCGCCGTTGCCGTCGAGGGAGGCAAGAAGGTCCTTGACGACCTCAACGCCAAGGGCGAGCAGGTGCGCAAGGACGCCGACACCCCCGATATCGCCCGCAGCGTATCCGATATGTTTGAGCAGGCCGGCGGCACCATCTCCGACCTGACTGAGCGCCTGGGCATGCAGGGCGAGACCGCGGCGCAGCGCGTGCTCGACGAGCTCATCCTTGCTCGCGTCCGCGTCATGGCCGCCCCCGAGCGTACCGCCTTCCTGGCTCACGTGCGCGACATTGTCGATTCGGTCGAGGACAACGTGACCTCGGTGCCCGTCGAGTCCGTTGAGCCCGACGATGCGAAGGATACCGAAGAGGCCGAGTAGTAGCGCAGATGGCAGATCCCACCACCGATTACAACAATCAAGATCCCTTGTGTGACGAGGCGGCAGTTGTCGACGAAGTCGAGGCTGCCGTCTCGGGCGCTCGCAAGAAGCCCCGCGCCGTGGACATGGTGCCCGAGGAGCCCGACGCGATGGCGCCGGACGAGGAATACCAGCTCACGCCGGCGGGTCGTCGCGAACGCATCGGGCAGATTGTTCGCCTGGTCAAAAAGTACCGCGTGTGGGACAACCTCACGCCGGTTCGTTTGCGCCGCCTGCTCGAGGAACTCGGCCCCATGTTCGTCAAGATGGGGCAGATTCTGGCTAACCGGTCCGAGATTCTGCCGCAACGCTTTTGCGACGAGCTGCGTCGTCTGCGCTCCGACGTGGAGCCGGTGCCGTACGAGGTGGTGCTCTGCTGTCTGGAGGAAGAGTATGGCCAGCGCCTGGGAGAGATGTTCGACGCCATCGATCCCAACCCGCTCGGTAGCGCGTCGCTCGCGCAGGTGCACCGCGCCCGCCTGGTGACCGGCGAGGACGTGGCCGTTAAGGTGCAGCGCCCCGGTGCGCAGCAGGTGATGGCTCAGGACATCGACATCATTCGCTCGGTGGTACGCATCGTTTCCAAGTTTGTCAATACCGATCAGTTTGTGGACCTGCATGGCGTGGTCGAAGAGCTGTGGACCTCGTTTCGCGAGGAGACCAACTTTTTAGCCGAGGCCAAAAACCTCAACGATTTCTATGACTTCCACAAAAGTGTGCACGGCGTTTCGTGTCCCAAATCCTACCCGGACCTTTGCACCGAGCATGTTGTGGTCATGGACTACATTGACGGCATCTCGATTGCCGACCCCAAACGCTTGGCAGCCGAGGGTTATGACTTGGAAAAGATTGGCGCTGCGATTGTCGAGGACTACTCGACGCAGGTGCTCGACGACGGCTTTTTCCATGCCGACCCGCATGCGGGAAACATCATCCTCAAGGACGGCATCGTCTACTTTATTGATCTGGGCATGGTCGGGCGCATGTCGAGCCACGACCGCGGTATCGTCAAGGACATGATTTTCGCCGTGGCCGAGGGCGACGTGCCCAAGCTCAAGGATTCGCTCATGCGCTTTGCCGTGACGCGCGGCGATTCGGCCGAGCTCGACCATTCGGCCTTTTTGTCCGAC
Organism: uncultured Collinsella sp.; assembly: GCA_900546455.1. Taxonomy (GTDB): domain Bacteria; phylum Actinomycetota; class Coriobacteriia; order Coriobacteriales; family Coriobacteriaceae; genus Collinsella. Next base: position 20,151 of record URCS01000017.1, read on the forward strand.
TTGGACTTTATCGTTGCCGACTTTGCGGGCCTCGATCTTAAGGACCTGGATATCGGCGAGTTTTTGACCTCGCTGGTGAACCTAGCGCGCAAGAACGATGTCGAGCTGCCGAGCGTGGTGACAATGTTCGCGCGCGGCATGGTGACGCTCGAGGGCCTGCTGACCGAGTACATGCCCAACGTCAACATGATCCAGATCATCCAGACGCATATCAAAAACGAGAAGAGCACCTATGCCCGCGTGCGTGAGATGGGTCGCGACTTTGCGGCGAGCAGCTACCGTGCGGCCAAGGGTTCACTCGAGGCGGCCGAGTATCTGGGGCTGGCGTCGCGCATGCTTACGCGCGGCCAGCTCAAGCTGAACCTGCAGCTTATGAGTAGCGACAAGGCGCTGCGCCAGATTGGCGCCATCGTCGACCGCATGTCGATGGCCATCGTCATCGCTGGCCTGTTTATCGGTTCGTCGGTGGTGTACTATGCACGCATCGAGCCGGTTGTGTTTGGCATTCCGGTCATCGGCTTTGCCGGCTACGTCTGCGCGCTGGCGCTTGCACTGATGCTGGGTCGCGAGATCTGGCGCAACAGCCACGGCGGTAAGCACTAGTGGCTGCGGCCGGCACCGCATTTTCCTATCGCAAACCATAGCTTTTACCTTGGGCTTCGCCTGTGTGCGGGGCCCTTTTGCGTGATACCATACCGACAGTAATAATCGATGGCCTAGATGGTGGTGCGGAGACGCACGAATGCGCGGTTTTCCTGCGCGTTTGGGAGAATTGGGGTGCGAATCCCCGGCTGTACCAGTAACCGTAATTCCTCTTGGCTCGGGATGCACACGCCGCAGATCGGACGGCGCACCCGGGTCGTTAAGGTTAAGTCGGATCGCCTCCCATCTTGCACGCGGCCGCGGCGCACGCTGCCGGCACGCGTTGGGCTCTGGAAGGAAGGGGGACCCCGATGGGGGTACTCGAGCGCAATGTGCGCGATGACGCGGGGCAGCCGTTGGGCAATGCTCCAAGTTTAGACAATAGGAGACAAATGGATATGTTTGAGGACGGGCGCCAACGCGCCTCGTGGCGTCGTCATGGGGCGATCGCGCGCGGCGTAGCCAAGCGCGGCCTGGTAGCGTTCCTGGCCTTCGCGATGGCTTTTGGTACCACGCCTGCCCAGATGTGGGCCGAGGGCGCCGAGGGCATCGCCGAGGCCGTGACTCAGGCCACGACGCCGAGCGAGGGCGCGCAGGCCACGGATGACGCTGCCGATAATACCGCGCCTGCTGCTGGCGCAAACGATTCGGCTACCGACAAATCCTCCGAAACTGGGGATACGAGTTCGGATGCGCCTGACAACGCGAGCAATGACGCGCTAGGCGACCCCGCTGCGTCAGACCCCGCTTCGGCCAATCCGGCGAATGAGGCGTCCGACACCACCGCCGAGACCGACGACGCGGCTGCGGTTGTCAGCGAGTCCAATGCGCCTAAGGCCGCACCTCGTGCCGCTGCTTCGCTTTCCTCGAATAATGGCGTCAGTGTAGGAAAGAGCAAGAACCCTACTCGTTGGGTTGGCTCTAACTTCACTGGCTTTATCCAGAGCAATACTACGCTCTATGCGAATGTCTGGACTTCGTCCAGCAAGCGCGCCAGTGTTTCGGGTTGCACCTATCAGTGGCTTGCTGCCGATATCGCCAACGGGAACGATGCGGACAACTCTGCGTTTGTTGCTGTCGAGGGCCAGACGGGCTCATCGATCGTTCTGGACGACGCCCTGCGCACTCAGCTTAACGGCAAGTGCCTGCGTGTACGTATTACCGATGCCAGCGGTAACGTCGTCTACGGTCCGACTAAGAGTGCCGCCAACCAAAAGCTGCTGACGGCGACGAACACTATCAAGGCGCCCGTTCCTACTAAGACGGCCCTGGATGCAAAGTCTTTTGTCCTCATCCAGTCTTCGGCAGACGATTCGAGCTCGTATTCGTCCGTCAAGGCCGAGATACTGAACCCTGGCACTACACTTTGGGCGAATGCCTATGACGGCGAAGCGGTCCCCAATAAGCGTATTGCGGCGCAGGGTGGCTGGGCCTATCAGTGGCTTGCGTCCGATACGCGCGATGCCGAGGACTCTGCCTATCAGGTGATTCCCGGTCAGACCGGCCAGTCGCTAACGATTACGGACGAACTCGCCTCGCAGCTTGCGGGCAAGTACATTCGCGTTAAGGTTGTCGGCGACGGCCAGGAGCTGTACGGTCCGAGCGGATCTTTCAACACGCCCTCGTCTGTTGGCTACAATACCCCGGGCCCCGTTGCCGCGAGCGGCCAAATCGCGTTGGGCCATATCGTTCTCGCCTATAACGGCGCCGAATTTGGCGACGATTACGAGAACGTCCCCAACGCCAACGTCGGCGACACGATTAAGGCTGCTGCCTACTACCTCAACTACGACACGCCGACTGACCTCTACGGTTCCGACAAGGTCGATTTTTCTTGGTGGGTGGCCGATTCCGCCGACGGCTCGTTCGAGCAGGTTGCAACTGGTGACACCTACACGGTTACCAAGGAGTGCGCGAACCGTTACCTCAAGGTGGTCGCTAAGGCCAAGAAGGGCATCCCCGGCTCCGATAGCTGCGAAACCAAGGCGGGTCGCATTCTGCCCAAGGGCGCGACAACGCTTGATTCGGTTGCGTTTACCAACGCGAGCAAGGGTGCTAAGGACACTGGCTCTACGATTGGGGCGTGTGCCTACAAGGCGGTCGACTACTCGTCTGAACCGGTTACCGAGGGCGTTACCTACACGTGGCGTTGGTCCTCCGTCGACCCGTCTTCCTCTGCGTTTGATGCGAAGACCGACTGGCATGTTGTCGAGGGTAAAACCGACAGCAGTTTTACGATTCCCGATGACTACGCCAAGCGCTGGGTGAGTGTGTCGGCCACTGCGGGCGATAACACCGTAGAGGCGACTACTGCCGTGGCCGTTAAGGCCGCAGGCTCGCACGAGCTGTTCCTGACGTATCTCAAAAAGATCGTCGGCGACCAGAGCGATGACGCCAGGTTTGTCTACAAGAGTGGCGAAAAGGTCGGTGTTACTGCATTCGAGAAAACGTCTGCAGGAACAAAGGGTGCCGAGCTTACATCCGATCAACTGACGTATACGTGGCAGATTGCCGATAGCGCCCAGGGTCCGTTCACGACGCTGACGGATGAAAACGCGCACAGGCCGTCGTTCGTAATTTCGCAAAAGTACGTCGGCAAGTACCTCAAGTGCATCGTCGACGGTGGCTACAACACCGACTATGCCTCCACGCGTTATGCCATCGTCAAGGGCGAAGATGCCAAGGCGTATACCCTGACATCGGTTAATGTCGCTTCGAGCGGCAACCTTGCACAGGTCGGCGGAACGCTTACCCCTACTGCCAATTACATGGCAACGGGCGATTGGGGCGATTACGAGACGGCGCTCCCCGAGGGCTCCCTTGTCGATTACCGCTGGTATCTCGCCGATGACGCTGAGGGCACAAATGCCCACGAGCTGTTTGGCGCCGACGAAACGACCGGCGCGATCACGCTTCCCGCCTCGGCCGAGGGCAAATACGCCTATGTCGTGGCAAACGCCGGCAACAACGATGTCAAGAGCACCGCTTGGCTCGTTAACTCTTCCGACGAAAAGTCTCTTTCCGTTAACGTCAGGGTTGTAGGCGTAAGCAAGCACGATGTCGGTCAGTCTTATGACCTTGTGGATTGGGTGCCGTCGACCTCGTATAACTGGTCGAGCACTCAAAAAATGTCTGCGTGGGACATCTTTGCCAAGGTGCTTGACGAGGCCGGCTATAGCTATAGCACGGACGGCGGCGTTCCCTATTCGGTTACGAACCCCGATAAGTCCCAGACGCTCGCGATGGAAAGCACGGCGTCCGGCTATAAGTACTGGCGTTTTGACATTAATGGCAAGGCTGCCAACTCTTATGCCACGGGCTACTATCCGAGCGATGGTGACACGCTCGAGCTCGTGTACGAGGATCCCACGGGCACGGTTTCCACGCAGGTTTCCGCGACGTGTTCGGTCGTCGGCATCGACGCCAAGGGCGCTCGGCAGACCTGGGCCGCAGCCCAGAACATCACGCTGAAGAAGGGCTCGACTGCGGCCGACCTCTCCGAGCAGCTGTTCAAGCAGACCGGCCTCAAGGCCGATTACGACCCCAACGGAAGCTGGGGCTGGGCGCTCAACTCAATCACGTCGCCCTTCGACTCCAACCGCACGCTCGCCTACGATCCGGCGACCAAAGCGTATTGGCAGCTGTTCATCAACGGCAAGTCCTCCATGGTCGGCGCCGGCGGCTACACGCTCAAGGCCGGCGACTCCGTCGTCTGGTGCTACTCGAAGTACAACGACCCCGCTCCTGCCGATCAGCTTTCGGTAAGCTGCACCGTTATCGGCCAGGATGCTTCGGGCGCTCAGCAGACGTGGGCGCAGCCTACGTCTGCCCTCGTGGATGAGGGCACAACCGCCGCGGACCTTTCCGAGCAGATTTTTAAAAAGGCCGGCATTGGCGCTAAAACGGGAACGGGCACGTACGGTTGGTATCTTTCTTCGCTGACCTCGCCGTTCAATAAGAGCGTGGAGCTCTCGAGCGAGAAGGTTAACGAAAATACTTGGAAATACTGGCAGTTCTTTGTCAATGGCAAGCCGGTTGATGTTGGCGCAGGCAGTTACACGCTTAAAGCCGGAGACGAGATCGCCTGGGTCTATGGTTCCGACGGCACCATGCCTGGTCAGGTCTCCGTTTCGATGGAGATCATCGGCAAGAAGGACGATAAGGCTCAGCGCTGGACTGATCCTTCGATGCAGGTGTTTGTCGAGGGCACGACGATCAAGGATGCCTCTGCTGCCTACTTCGATGCCGTTGGCGTCAAGTCCAAGATGTACGACCAATTTGGTTATTGGGGCGTTCACACTCTTGTCTCTCCGCTTGATGGCACCGAGCTGTCGGTTGCTTGGTCGTTCTTTGTCAACGGCGTTCCTGGGTCTCAGCTCGATAGCGACTATGTGCTCAAGTCGGGTGACAAGATCGTCTGGGCTTATGCTGCTGGCGATACCGTTCCTAATCCCGATGAAGTCGTAGTTGACCCGAGCGCTTCGCGCCCGACCGATTGGAAAGCCGACTGGAGCGGCAATTCCAATGCGGTGGTCGAGAACGTTTCCACGCCTACGGGCGCCTTGGCAAGCTCATGGACGTTCGATTGGAAGGCGTACTCGGGTGCAACGTATCCCAACGCGAGCGAGCCTATCGTCGTGAACGGTAATGTGTATCTCGCCGTCAACAAGCGATTGCTGAAGATCGATGCCGTGTCGGGCAAGGTTCTTGCCGAGTCGAACCTTAAAACTTCGATTGGTTACACTACGCGTCCGGTCTATGCGAACGGCTTGGTCATCGTTCCGCTCGATGGCGGCGCGGTCCAAGCGCTGACAGCCGATACGCTTACGACGGTTTGGATTACCGACTCCGTGAGCAAAACTGCTCAGTCAAATTCTCAGCTGACGGTTGATGGTAACTATCTCTATGTTGGCACCGTTGATGTCGATTATGGGAAGGGCACGTATAACAACGGCCATCTGACGCGCATCAATATCCTGACCGGCGCTGTTTCTTGGCAGCACGTCAACGCCGGCGAGGGCTATTACTGGACGGGCGCCACGGTGGGCGACGGTTTTGTTCTGGTTCCCACGAGCGCTGGTACTGTTGAGATGCTCAGCAAGTCGACGGGCGATGTGCTCGGAAGCGTTTCGCTCGGGGCCCTTGTCAACTCCACCTGCGTGCTGTCCAAAGACGGCAAACATGCCTATGTGATTTCGCGTGACGGTAAGCTTCACGTGTTGGCGCTTTTTGACGCAAAGGCAAAGGTCTCCTCGCGCATTTCCGAAGAGCGCGTTGTCGATCTGGGCCTTACGGGATGTGCTTGCATGCCCACACTGTATGGCAACAAGTTGGTTGTCGGTGGCGAGGTTTCTGGCGGATCTGCGTTGGCGATTGTCGATCTTGCCAACGACTTTGCAGCGACGTTGATTTCCTCTGCCGATGGCTCTGCGCTTCCTGCTGGCGGCATTAAGGGTGCTCCGCTCGTGAGTGTTCAGGCAGATGCCACGTATGTCTACTTTACGGTTAACTACGGTGCGACTTCCGATTACGTTAACTACACCTCGGGCGGCGGTGTGTATCGCTACAAGATGAGCGATGCGCAGGCTTCGAGCGTGTATAACGCAACGGGGCACAACAACTACTGCGACTCGCCAATTGCATGCGATGCCAAGGGCAACCTTTACTACATCAACGATTCCGGCACGCTGTTCAAGCTGAACGGTGGCATTAAGGTCTCGTTTGAGACTGGTGAGGGCTCCAAGGTCGATTTCCAGACTACGGCCGATGGCAAGCTGACCAAGCCTGCCGATCCGACTCGTGAGGGTTACACCTTCGGCGGTTGGTATACCGATGAGGCGTGCACGCAGGCGTATGACTTTAGTACGCCGGTGGCGGCCGATCTGACGCTGTATGCCAAGTGGACCAAGAACGCCAGCAACCCTGGCGGTAATGGCGGCTCTGGCTCCAACGGCTCCAACGGCGGCACTGGCAACGGTTCCGGCACGGGCGCCGGTACTGGCGCTGGCACTGGCTCCGGCACGAAGGGCCAGCAGGCCGGTGGCGCTATCGCTCCGGGCCATAAGCCGACGACCAAGTCGACGGTGTCAACCAAGACGGAGACCAAGGAAAACAAGTCCGACAAGAAGGACTCCGATAAGTCCGACAAGAAGGACTCCGATAAGTCCGATAAGAAGGACGCGAAGAAGTCTGACAAGAAGGACAGCAAGTCCGACTCCAGCTCCGACACGGGCTCTGCGGCTACGACTGCCGCCAAGAAGCCTGCCGAGGCTTCCACGCAGGAGTCTGGTTTCAATCCGCTCGCCATTGTTGGCGTTGCCGCCGGCGTCATCGGCCTCGCCATCGTCGGCGTGTTCGTGTTCACCAAACGTCGGTAGGTGAGGGCTGTGTCCAATAAATCCAAGGACGCGGACCCCAAGCAGCCCGACTCCTCGTTCATTCAGTTCGACGATGCAAAGCAACAGGGCGCCGCTTCGGCGGCGTCCGCCCCTCGCCGCAAGGCGCTCGTTAGCGCCCTTACGGCCATCTGCATTGCGCTGATCGTCGTCTCGCTGGGCTTTGTCCATCCTTCAGAGAGCGGCGCTTGGTCCATTGAATGGGTCGTCCAGGCCGTGACGGGGGAGAGCGTCGTCGCCAAGGATGCCACGGGATCTGGCTCGCCTGCTGATTCGGGCAAGGCCGATTCCAAGGATTCCAAGTCATCGAATGATGTAAAAGACGAGTCCAAGGATTCGGATGAGTCCAAGGACGATTCCGAGTCTTCAAACAAGGAATCGGACAAAAGCTCAGACGGCAAGAAGTCCGGCGAAAAAGGGGCGGGCAATAAAAAGGCCGACGGCAATCAGTCGACTTCTCAGAATTCGACAACGTCTGGCGGAACCAGCTCGGTGTCTGGAGCCTCTTCGGCGTCTGGTGGCTCCTCTGCTGCCTCCGATAACGGTAATGCTTCTGCGGGCGACCAGGACGCTTCTCAGGAGCCTAGCTACGTTACCGTGACGGTCTCGGTCTCCTCGAGCGCCGTGGGCAACCCTGTCTCGTCGGGCGGCACCTTTACCTTTAACGAAGGCGCTACCGTTTACGATGCCCTGTGCGCGCTGGGCCTTTCTGTCAACGCACATGGCTCGTCGTACGGCACGTATGTTTCCGCGATTGGTGGTTTGGCCGAGAAACAGCACGGCGGCACGAGCGGCTGGATGTACTCCGTCAACGGCACAACGCCCATGACGGCCTGCAGCAACTACGTTCTCTCCAATGGCGACAACGTCGTTTGGTATTACGTAACGGGCTAGAGGCCTCGACATAGCGCGCCAGACGGGCGGTTCGGACCAACATCCGGACCGCCCGTTTTTCATGCGAATGGGACTGGGTCGCCGGGTCTCTCTGCAAACAAAAAACCGGTTGGAATGGGAATTCCAACCGGTTATACATTCAAGCAAATAGCGAATCGACTACGACCGTGCGCCCTCGAGGAAGAAGCGGCGGCTGAAGTAGTTGTACCAGGTGACGAGGAACGTGGCGATGGCCTTCATGGCCTGGTAGCCGATGCTCAAAAACGTGACGCCCACAAACATGTACAGGTCGTTGAGGCCCAGGCCGATCACCGACAGGATGGTGAAGATCGTGAACTCGCGCTTGCGGCTCATGCCTTCGCGGTGGTCGAACACGTACTTCATGCTGAGCCAGTAGTTGACCACGACGGACGTGATAAACGAAACCGTGGTGCTCATCAAAAAGTCGAGGTGGAACAGCTCGACGAGCGCAATGAGCATGCCCCAGTCGATGCCAAAGGAGATAAGACCCACGACAGCAAACTTGAGGAACTGCTTGGTATGAGGTTGTGCCAGCGCCTTGCGCACGTAATCACATCCAATGCGTTGATGAATCGAGCAGAGGATACTTTAGAGCTTTTACAAGGGAAACGTAAGGTCTTTGCCAAGAACTATATGAACTCGCCAAATTTTCAAGAGCTAATCCGCAAACGTTGAAAATTTGCCCGTAAACGAGCAAAGCCCACGAACAACACAGCGCTCGACGTGCGTCATCCGTGGGCATCGTAAAGCTGCAAGGTTGCGAGTTACTTGGTCTCGTCGCCCTCCAGGAAGATTTTTCGGGTCACAAAGTTGTAGACCATGACAAGCGCGGTGGCGCAGATCTTGGCGATATTGGCCTCGAGTCCCAGGCCGGCGTTGAGCGCCAGCACGATGCCGTCGTTGAGCACCAAACCGATCACGGACAGCACGACAAAGATGATGAACTCGCGGCGGCGGCTCATGCCTTCCTTGTGCGCAAACACGTACTTCATGCTTGCGAGGTAGTTAAAGATGAGTGAGATGATAAAGCCGCTGGTGTTTGCGATTAGGATGTTGAGGCCCAGACCGTAGTGGAGCAGATTCATAATGCCAAAGTCGATAACCGTGGCAATGACACCGACGACGCCAAATTTCATGATCTGCGCAAGGAGCTTTTGCATGGTACCTGCCTTAGGGTGGCGCGGGGACGCCGTGGGGATGACAAACTCAGCAAGTTTAGCCAATCCCCGCGGGTGGTGCTAGGCGCGCTCCTCGATAGCACCGTTTCTATATGCATCGAGCAGCTGACGCAGGTCTTGGATTTGGCTGCGGATCTTGGCGCCAGTATCGGTGTCGCTCACCATGCGGCGACGGTCCGCTTGGTCAAAACGGTTGGTCTCGCTTTCGATGTCCACGTTGCGCGTGAGTGCCTCGGCAACCGTCGTAAAGGCCCGGTGCGACTTGAGGCGGCAGCCGCGCGAGCTCGAGATGAGCGTATAGCCGGCGATGCCCGTCTTGGGATGGTAAGCGCGGCAGAAGCCGCCATCGATGACCAACAGCTTGCCCTCGGCGCGGATGGGCTGCTCGCCCTTGGTGGTTTTAACGGGCGTGTGGCCGTTGATGATGTGGCCGGTCGGCGAGCATGCCATGGGCGCGACGCCAAACTCGCGCATGATATCATCGCAGACCGAGGGCGACTTGGTAAGCGTAAAGTACGGGTCCATCGGCTCGACCCAGGTGCTCTTATCGGCGATATAGGCGCGCTCAAAGGTACGCACCAGGCGTCCGCTGGCGGGTGAATTGAAGCCAATCCACAGGTACCACATCCAGTCGAGGGCATCGCGGTCGCCCACGCGCCACGCGCGGCGGGCGATGTGGTCGCAAAAATCGAGATAATCGCGGCCAGCGTGCCAGGTGCCCAGGCAGTTCATGCTGCTGAAGGTGCCGTCTTCGTTGAGCGGAACGCAGCCGTGGAAGAGCAGGTTGCCGTTGGCGACCTTGTACATCGAGCCGTGGGTGTAGAGGAAATCGATATGGCGATGCAGGTGATCGGCGGTGACAAACTCGGACACGAGCTTGTCGATGATGTGCCGCTCCTGAGACGTGAGCGTGTAGGGGTCCGCCGGGTCGACGGTGGGGAAGTCGTTGGTCGTGAGCGGCCACACGCTGCCGTCGGCGAGCGTGACCGTGCCGGTGTCGTGGTCGATCTTGTCGAGTAACAGGCGGTCGGTCATATCGAACTCGGGGTGGCGCTGGATAATCTGGCCCTCGAGCTTAAAGAGCAGCACGTTGATGGCCTTGATCAGCGGGGTGATGGGCTCACCGGCGGTGTAGGTGGCATCGGCAAAGGCGACGAGCTCGCGCAGCGAGATGCCGTAGTCGTTCTCGAGAATCTCGTAATTGTCGTAGCGTAGGTTGTTGCGCAGCACCGTGGCGATGCAGGCGGGCTCACCGGCCGCAGCGCCCATCCACAGCAGGTCGTGGTTGCCCCACTGGATGTCGAGCGAATGATAGGTGAGCAGGCGGTCCATAATCTTGGCAGCGCCGCCGCCACGGTCGAAGATATCGCCCACCAGGTGCAGGTGGTCGACGGCCAGGCGCTTGATGAGCGAAGCGAGCGACTCGATAAAGTCGTCGGCGCTGGCGGTCTCCAGGATGGACTCCACGATGCGCTCGTGATAGCGCACGCGATAGTTGTTCTCGTCCGGGTGCGTGTGCAACAACTCGTCGATGATATAGGCGTAGTCGCGCGGGATGGCCTTACGCACCTTGGAGCGCGTGTAGCGGCTTGAAAGCGAGCGAGCGACCATGATGAGCTGGTCAAGCATCGTCTTGTACCAGGTGGGCGAGTCCTCGCGCTGGCTGCGGACCAGCTCGATCTTCTCGCGCGGGTAGTAGATGAGCGTACACAGCTCGCCCTTTTCGTCAAAGGTGAGCCTGTCGCCAAAGATCTCGTCGACATGCTCGCGCACGACGCCCGAGCAGTTGTTGAGGATGTGCATAAAGGCTTCGTACTCGCCGTGCACGTCGCTCATAAAATGCTCGGTGCCCTTGGGTAGGTTGAGGATGGCCGAGAGGTTGATAATTTCGGTAAATGCGGATTGTTCGGTGGGAAACTGTCTCGACAGCAGGCGCAGATACTTGAAGTCTTGCGGGTTGCGATCGAATGCGACCATGAAACACCTTCCGATGGGGCTGGTAAAACTGATAAACAGCGTCAAACGTTTATCAGTATGCGCCGCTTTTGTTTCGATTTTGCGCCAGCGGCTGAATTGTCGGCTGAATGGTTTGGTAAATCGATTTAGTGAAGGTAGATGTGTTGGTTGGGTGGAGACGACAGAGGGTGTTTTCTCAGATATTTATACGTGGGGCCGGTGGAGACGATGGTGGTAAAGATGTTCACTATTTTTGGTTCGATTTGGTAAATAGTGGACATATGTACCGCATGTAGGCTCACTGTGCGATAATTTGCGCAGCAATGAGTAAGGAGCCTCATATGAGTGATTTTGTCCTGACCTGTGAATCCGCCGCCGACCGAACCCGTGAGTTCTTTGCGTCGCGCAATATCCCTGTCGTGTGTTTTCATTACGAGATCGACGATGTTGTCTATACGGACGATCTGTATCAGTCGATTACGCCGGACAAGTTTTTTGCCCAGATTGCCTCGGGCGCCATGCCCAAGACGTCTCAGGTGAGCGTGGGTGAGTACGAGGAGTTTTGGGAGCCGTTTGTTGCCGAGGGTAAAGACGTGCTGCACCTGACGTTGTCGTCGGGTATTTCGGGCACGTATGGATCGGCCTGCGTTGCGGCGCAGATGCTCGCGGATCGCTATCCCCAGGGCGGCAAGGTGCGCGTCATCGATTCGCTGGCGGCGTCTTCGGGCTTTGGCCTGTTGCTGGAATATGCCGCCGACGTGCGCGATAGCGGGGCTTCACTCGACGAGACGGCTGCCTGGATCGAGGAGCACAAACTCAACCTGCACCACTGGTTCTTCTCGACCGATCTGTCGAGCTACCTGCGCGGCGGTCGCATTTCGGCTGCGAGCGCGATCATCGGCACGGCGCTTAAGATTTGCCCGCTTATGACGGTCGATTGCGACGGCAAGCTGTCGCCACGTGAGAAGATTCGCACTAAGAAGCGCGCGATTTCCGAGATGGCCAAGACCATGATGGCACACGTGCAGGACGGTGCGGATTATTCGGGTAAGTGCATCATGTCGCACTCGGCGTGCCGCGAGGATGCCGAGGCAGTTGCGGCGCTGATTGAGGAACAGGTTCCGCAGCTTAAAGGCAAGATTGAGATCAATGACATCGGTACTCTGATTGGCTCGCATACCGGACCTGGTACGGTGGCGCTCTTCTTTATGGGCGACAAACGCATGGATTAACTTGGCCCATCACGTCGCGCACGATTGCTCAAACGAAAACGGCCCGCCTCACGTTTGTGGGGCGGGCCTTGCTGTTGGGGTTAGTGTTTCTTTCCGCGGAAGAAGAAGCCATGCAGTGACGGCTTGAGGCCGCGGTTGGCGCGATGCTCCTCGACGCGCTCGTGGATCGAGGCAACGCGCTCGATGACTTCGTCGGGAATCGGCACGTCGGGATTCATGTTCTCGACCTGGCTGACTTCGGCGGCGGCGACCTGGTCGATAATGGGCACATCGTCGCGCGAGATGACAGGTGTGGCGTCTTCCTTCATCTTGCGATAACGCTGCATCATGTCGGCCTGTAGCTGCTGGGCCGAAGGCGGCGTCCAGATGATGGCGTTGGCGCCGGCGGCGATGGTTTCGCGGATGCTCTCGGGCGTCTTGCCGCCCGGTGCGATAAGCGGCAGGTTGGGATAGTGCTCGCGCAGCTCGCGTAGGACCTGGGGCGTGTTCTTGCCGGCGGCGATGTTGAGAATCTTGGCTCCAGCGCGCACCTTGGCGTGGGCATCGTCGTCGCAGCGAACGACCGTGGCGATGACGGGGATGTCGGCGATGTTGGTGATGTGCTCGACCATCTCGGCAGTAGCGGGGGAGTTGACCACGCAGCCCGCCGCGCCCTGCATCTCGGAGACGGCTGCCATCTGCACGGAGCGCTTACCGGTCGTAGTTCCGCCGCCCACGCCTACGAAGACCGGGCACTCGGCGACGGTCAGCAGCGCTTGCGTAATGGCGGGCTGCGGCGTGAAGGGGTAAACGGCAAAGACGGCATCGGCATTGGAGTTGCGGATGACGGCCACGTCGGTGGTGTAAATGAGCGACTTGATGCGTCGGCCGAAGAGCGTAAAGCCGCTGGCCTCCTCGATCTCGTCGGGCATGCGAAGGGCCGCCTTGCGCAGACGTCCGTCGATGGGCAGTGGCTCCATGGGGAGCAGTCCGCTGGGGGTCACGGCTACCTGGGGCTCGGTGAACTCGTCTGCGAGCTCGACCTCGGAGAAATCGACCGAGGCGACGATGTCCTCGTGAACCTCGGCGGGTACATCGATGGGAGCTTGGTCGTTTGCCGCGGCAGGCGTGTCGAAGGAGCTGGTGCCGACAAAGGCGTCGACGCGCTCGTTTAGGTCGTTGAGGGTATCCATGGAGGCTCGATTCTATGCGATGGTGGCCGGCGCGATGCAGCCGGAATTGCGAATGCTAAATCGTTTGACGAGTTGATTTTTCCCCGCCGCGCCATCCGTTAGACCGAAGGGCCGGCGAACGTGAAGGAGCTGTGGTGGCGGGTATCGAGGTGCTATCTTGAAAGTCCCGTTTAAAAGAGAGGTGACGCGGTATGGAATTGACAGCAATGTTTGGCTCGATTGGCCTGTGTGTGGCCGCAATCGTTGCCGCCGCGGTCATCTACTTTGTGGTCACGGCCATTAAGGGCAAAAGGGCCGAACGCAAGGAGCGCGCGATGCTTAAACAGCATCGCGACCAGCAGGGCAAACGCGCACAGAGATAGCTTGTTGAGTTTTGGATCCGTGCGCTAGCTGCGTTTTCGAATCAGGGCAATGTAGAAGCCCTCAAAGTCGCGGCTAGGCGGAATGGTCAGCGTGCCGGGCAGGCCGTTGGCGATGGCCGATACCTGACCCGCGGCGATTGCCTCGGTCAGGGCGTTGGACTCGATGCGCGGCTCCTCACCAGCTTCCTGGGCGCGGCGTGCTTCGCTTTCGCTTGGCGTGCCGTCGAGGGGGATGAGCTCGCAGTCCATGTGCTTGTCGAGGGCTTCTTGCAGGGCGTCCTCGTTTTCCTGCGGCAAGATCGAACAAGTCGAATAGACGAGCGTGCCGCCCGGTTTGAGGGCTCCCATGGCGCGGTCCAGAAGCGCGCGCTGCGAGCGGGCGCACTTGACGAGCAGCTGCTCGGTGAGGCCGCGCAGGCTTTTCTCGTTGCCGCTGATGACGGTGCCCGTGCCGGTGCAGGGAGCGTCGAGCAGGATGCGGTCAAAGCGGAAGAACTCGTCGAGCTCGCGTGCGTCGATACGCATGACGGGCACGTTTTTGGCACCCTGGCGGTGGAGGTTGGACTCAAGCTTTTCGGCGCGGGGAATGCTCATCTCACAGGCGGTGAGGTGCGCCTGTCCCTGGGTGAGGGCGGCGATCTGCGTTGTCTTGCCGCCGGGGGCTGCGCACATGTCCAGGATGTCCTCGCCTGCCTGGGCGCCCAGGACCAACGGCGGCATCATGGATGACAGGCTCTGCAGGTAGATCTTGCCGTCGCGGTAGATGTCGAGATCCCACAGATCGGAAACCTGGGCCTCAGGCAGGATAAAGGCGTCTGGGTACCAGGCGACGGGGTTGTGGGCGATGCAGGCGGCATCGAGCGCCGCAGCGATGTCCTCGGCGGTCGCCTTGAGCGTGTTGGCGCGCAGCGTTACCGGGCGTGTGGCCGCGGCGCCGAAGCCCTCGATCATGAGCTTGGCATCGGCGGGCGCATAGGCGCCGGCGACCGTGTCGACCATAAAGCGCGGCAGGTCGGCGGCGCAGGGAAGGGCGGCAAGCTGGTCGGAAAGCTCGGTAGCAGCAAACTGCCTGAGCTTGAGCTCGGCCTTGACCTGCTTTTTCTGCTTACGACGACGCGGCTTGGACATCCGTCTTTCCTTCCCGTCCCAAATTGACTACTTTCCGGGCACGCCGCTGCTGGCGTGCTTTAGTACTGGCTCTCGTGCTTGCTAAAGAAGTCGAAGCGCGGGGGCAGCGGCTTCACGCGGTGCTCGCCGGGCTTCTCGCCCAGGCTCTCCACAAACTCATCCGTGGAGGCAAAGATGTTATCCCAGCTAAAGAAGGCGACCGGGTCAACGTCGAAGTACTCGCAGATGAGCTCGCAGCCGGCCGGCACGATGCCGTGCATGAGCACGGTCGCTACGCGCAGCTCGGTAAAGGCGTCGACGAGGGCCTGCGTCATGGCGGCGTTGGCCGGCTCGCCCTCGAGCTTGTTGGCGGCCTTGGAGGCATCGCTCCAGCGCTTGTTGGCGGCGCGCAGGTAGTCGTCGCACACAGCGAGCGCTCGGTGCGTCTCGAACTTGTACATGGCCTGCTCAAAGGCGAGGGCTGCCTGCTGGGCGGCTTCGACCACGGTGTCAGAAGCGGCACCGGCGGGGATGCAACCGTTGCGATAGGGACTCTCGTCGCCCTCCTTGACGGCGACGCCGTAGAAGCAGCTGCGGGCCAGGCGGTTGAACACGCCGGTCAGCAGCGCGCTCTCCTTAAGGGCGGGGTCGATAACGCGCTTGTCGTCGCAGGCGCGCACCTCGTTGCCGTCCTTGTCCTTGCCGGTCACGCGCGTGTCGTATGCCTTGGGGCTAAAGCTCACCGGCTTCTCGGACAGGCCGAGCGACAGCCAATGCGCGCGCATCTGCTCGCAGGTGTAGTGGTTGAGCAGGTCGTCTGCCGGCGGGGGAGGAGTCTGCGAGGACGAGCTTGCCTTTTTGCCCATGTAGAGCAGGTGGTAGCAGGCGCTGACGGTGCTCTGCGTGAGGTTCCAACCCAGGGCCTCCCACATGGCGGTCTGCGCGATGCAATAGAAGTAGATGTTGTCCTGGCCAATGAACTGGTAGATCTGTGCGTCATCCGAGCACCACCAGTCGCGCCAGTCGAGCGAGCTGTGCTGGTAGGTGGGCGCGGGGACCTGCGTGGAATCGGCGGCGGGCTCGCCCATGAGGGCGGCATCCTGGGCGGCGACGCCCTCGGTCACGCCGGCGGCCTTGGCATCGCGTGCGAGCACGGTGCGCGTATAGCTGATGGGAGCCCACAGGCTCTCGGGCCAGCACCAGCAGGTGACGTCGGAGACGCCATCGACCTCGGGCACCGGAACGCCCCAGTCGATGTTGCCGGTGATGCGGAAGGGTACGAGCGCCTTGCCGCTGCGGAAGCGCACGCCGCCGTTGGCGAGCACCGCGTGGGCATCGTCGCGCTCCTTCCAGCTGGGGAAGGTGACGGTAAAGCTGCTCTTGTTGCCCTCGGGCTCCAGCACGGTGTGCTCGGGAAGCTGATCCTCGACGGCATCGAAGGCCTCGCGGAACTTGTTCTGGATGTAGAGCTGGGCCGGCAGCAGCCACTCTTCCATGGTCTTGGAGACCACGGAGCGAACCTGCGGGTTCTGGGCGAGCTTGGCGGTATAGGTTTTCATAAAGTCGAGGTAGGCCGGCAGGTCGAAGTAGAGGTTGTCGACCGGGCGCAGCTCGGGCACCTCGCCGGTGAGCTGGCTTTTGGGCGCGATGAGCTCCTCGGGCTCAAACTGGTGACCCAGGTCGCACTCGTCGGCATAAGCCTTCTCGGACTTGCAGCCCTGGATGGGGCAGCGGCCGATCACCTGGCGGCCGTTGAGGAACGTGCCGGCCTTGGCGTCGTAGAACTGCAGCGTGGAGCGCTTGGAGATGGTGCCCTGTTCGTGCAGACGCTCGATAATCTCGGCGGTCACCTCGTTGTGAATCTGCGCAGCCGGCTCAAGGCCCGAGCCGCCGTAGATATCGCAGCTGATGTTGTAGTTGTTGAGGGTCGCGGCCTGGCGGGAGTGATTGGACTCGACATACTCGGCGATGGACTTGTCGTAGCCCTCGTTCTCCTTGAGCTTGCGGTAGCTCTCCATGATGGGCGAGCCATAGCAGTCGGTGCCCGAGGTGAAGATGACGTTCTCGCGGCCCAGACGGTCGCGCAGGAAGCGGGCGAAGAAGTCGGCCGGGACAAAGACGCCACCGACGTGGCCAAAGTGAAGGCCCTTGTTGCCGTAGGGCTCGCCGGCGGTAACGATGGCGCGGCGAGGCCAGCTGGGACGGTCGTTCATGGAGTATTTGGATGCCATGGGACTCCTTCGCATATGGTGAGAGCGCGGCCGGGCGCAAGGCCTGGCGACGCGGTGGTCAATTCGTGCATATCGTTCGACATTATCGCACATGCGGACGGGTACGTGGCAGGGGCGCTATCCTAAGATGCTATGAATGAGATTTCCAACATACATGCGTTTGAAGACGAGGAATTTCTGCACGCTTGCTTCGTGTGGGGGATGGTCGTAGTCGGCGTGTTTGCCGTGTGCCTGGTGCCGGTGTTTATGCTGCTGGGCGGGCCTGCAGACTTGGATGCGGCTGACGCGGGCGGCTGGATGGCTGTCGTGGGCTGGATAGTCGGCTTGGCTGCGGTTTCTGCGGCGTCATTTGCCGTGCACGAGCTGGTGCACGGTGTGTTTTTTAAGCTGCTGGCGCCTGCGGGCGCGCAGGTGACCTTTGGGGCGAATCGCGAGACGGCGATGATCTATGCCTGCGCCGAGGGCGTTGTGTATTCGCGCCGGCGGTACATGGCGGTTTGCCTGGCACCGACGGCTGTTGTGACGACAACGCTTGCCCTGGGGTTTGCGTTTTCGGGCTATCCGCTGCTGTGCTATCTGGCGGCCGGCTTGCATTTGTCAGGCTGTGTGGGCGACTGGTATTACGTGCGGACCATTTTGCGCGACCGCCGCATTGTCGCCTGCGAGGACACGTCCTTCGGCGTGCGCTTTTTCGGGTGAGGAGATGTCGATGAAGCCGTTGTTGTTGCACGCCTGCTGTGCGCCGTGCTCTCTTGAGCCGGTCCGCCTGCTGCGCGAGGAAGGGTTTGAGCCCACAATCTGCTGGACCAACCCCAATATTCAGCCGCACGATGAATGGCAGCGGCGTTTGGACGAGCTGCGCCGGTGGTGTGCCGATGGCGACATCGAGCTTATCGAGGCGGGGGAGGACCGTGAGCGCTGGGAGGCCGGCGTGGCACCGCTGGGTGCCGATCGGCCCCGTCGCTGTCGTGCGTGCTATGCCCTGCGCTTGGCCGAGGCGTGCCGCGTGGCCCAGGAGCGTGGGTTTGAGTTTGTGGGTACGACGCTCGCCGTCTCGCCGTATCAGTTGTTCGAAACCTGCAATGATGTGTTGGAGCGTCTGGCTGCCGCCCGCGGTCTCACTCCGGTGATTCGCGATTTTCGTCCGTATTACCCCGAGGCGACACGCCGTTCGCGCGAGCTGGGCATGTATCGGCAGAACTACTGTGGTTGCCGCTTCTCGGCTGTCGAGGCGGCCATGGACCGCGCCCGCATCCGCGACGAGCGCAAAGCGTCCAAAAAGTAGTTCATTTGGGACGTCAGCCTGCTAGGATGTAGAGCGGACTTTAGCTATATAAGGAGTATCCGACGTGTCTATGCGTACCGATGATTTTGACTACAACCTTCCTGAGGAACTGATCGCCCAGGCTCCAGCCGAGCCGCGCGACTCCTGCCGCCTGCTGGTGGTGGATCGCAAGGGCTCCCAGGCGGGAATGCCGCTGGAGCACGGCGGTACCGTTGAGCACCGCATCTTCCGCGACATCATCGACTATATCGAGCCGGGCGACGTGCTCGTCATCAATCAGACGCGCGTGATGCCGGCCCGTCTGATCGGTCGTAAAACGGGATCGGGCGGCGTGGTCGAGACCCTGCTGCTCAAGCGCCGCGAGGACGTGGATCCGCTGGGCCATGTTTGGGAGTGCTTGGTCAAGCCGGGCAAGCGCCTGAAGCCCGGTGCTCATATTGAGTATCGCGCCGGTGGCGCCCATGCGCCCGAGGGGGCTCCCGTGGTGCTGACGGCCGAGGTTGTCGACTTTGTCACCGATAGCCGCGGCGGCCGCCTGGTACG
>URCS01000018.1 GCA_900546455.1 uncultured Collinsella sp.
GGCAGGCGCCGGAGCGTCCTCGCCGGCACCCTCTGCGCCGCGCGCCGCAGGCAGCGCCATCTGCAGATACGTATCGGCAAGATATGCCTCATCGAACTCGGAGCGATCGGAATCCAGCAGATAGGCAGCGACCACGGTATCGAAGATACGCGTGGAATCGGTAGCGAGCGGATCCATGAGCTCGGGCTCAGAAGAATCGACGGGCGAAAGCTCGTGCAGCAGCGCCTTCATATCCGGGCTCGCCACGCGGCCCGCCACAAACAAGCGCGCAAGCACGCCGGCAATCACGCCGTGGGCGAAGTTGAAGCCCTCAGCCTCAGCCGCCGCACAGCTGTCGCCCTCCTCGAGCGCGAACAGGCCCTTGGACGTCGCCAACCACAGCGTGCGCGTCAGTCCAAAGAGCGCGCCCTCTTCCTTGTCGTCGTCCACCACGGCGGCGACCCACTCGCCGGCATCAATCGCGCGGGAGACCTCAGCCGCAACGGCACCAAGCGCGTCGGCATCGCCGGCGGCTGCGCGAACCATAGCAGGTATCTCAACCACACTGGAGGCAGCAGCAGCCCCGCCCTCGCCGCCGACCAGCGCCAAGAAACGGTTCTGCATGGCGGTGATACCAAGTGTGCCCAGCGCCGCGGACACTTCGTCGGCAGAAAACGCCGGGAAGGACGTTTCGTCAAAGTCGAGCTCGACGGGCGCATCGGTGCGAATGGTTGCGACCTTGCGGCTCAGCAGCGCATCGTCGATGTGCGCACGCAGGTTCTCGCCCATCTTGCCCTTGACCTCGTCGGCATGCGCGATGACCTCGTCCAAGCTGCCGTACTGTGCGATGAGCGCGCTCGCCTTTTTGGGGCCGATGCCCGGTACGCCGGGAATGTTGTCCGACGTATCGCCCTTTAGACCGTAAAAATCGGGCACGAGCGCCGGCGTAATGCCGTGATACAGGTCGTCCACGCTCTCGGGCGTCATGATCGCCACGTCGGACAGGCCCTTGCGGGTCGAGACCACGTTGACGTGCTCGGTCACGAGTTGATACATGTCGCGGTCGCCGGTCACCAGCAGCATGTCGCAGCCGGCCTCTTCACCCAGGCGCGCCATGGTTCCCAGGATATCGTCGCCTTCCCAGCCCTCGGACTGCAGAATCGGCACGTTGAGCGCGGCGAGCAGCTCCTTGATCATAGGGAACTGCGCATGCAGATCGGGGTCCATGGGCGGGCGTTGCGCCTTATACTGCGGCAGCATCTCCATGCGCACGCGCGGTTTGCCCTTGTCAAACGCCACAACAACGCCGTCGGGGTTAAAGGCATCGATCATCTTGAGAAACATGTTCAGAAAGCCGAAGATCGCGTTGGTGGGGCGGCCGTCCGGCGCGTTCATGGTGGGCGGCACGGCGTGGAAGGCGCGGTGCATGAGCGAGTTGCCGTCGATAACGGCAAAGGTGCGGCGCTTGTCAGACATATTGAATACCTCGCTTTGGGCTGGGCACGGTTTGCTCACACCAGTTTACACGCTCCCCGCCCCGCGGCCACCGCACATCAGGCTTCCCTGCCGCCGCGGGCCCGCGCGTGATACGATGGCTCACGGTACATCAACCAGCACGATCGATCCGAAAGGAGCCTGCGTCATGGAGCGTCCCTGCGCATGGAAAAAGTACACGCCACAGCAAGTCGAGGAGCTCGAGGAGCTTTGCCGCGGCTATAAGCAGTTTTTGAGCGAGAACAAGACCGAGCGCCTGTGCGTCAAGGCCGGCATCAAGATGGCCGAGGAGGCGGGATACGTCGACCTGGAGACCGTAATCGCCGAAGGCCGCGAGCTCAAGGCAGGCGACAAGGTGTATGCCGCTAACCACGGCAAGGACCTTATGCTCGTCAACCTGGGCACCGCCCCGCTCGAGCAGGGCTTTAACATCCTGGGCGCGCACGTGGACTCGCCGCGCCTGGACCTTAAGCAGAACCCCGCCTTCGAGGCCGGCGACATGGCTTATCTCGACACGCACTACTACGGCGGCGTCAAGAGCTACCACTGGGTGGCCTCCCCGCTCGCACTCGTAGGCGTCATCTGCAAAAAGGACGGCACCACCGTCGACATTAACATCGGCGACAAGGCCGACGACCCGGTCTTTACCATCTCCGACCTGCTGATCCATCTCTCGAGCGAGCAGATGTCCAAGCCTGCCAAGGACGCCGTCGACGCCGAGATCCTCGACGTGATCGTGGGCGGCCGCCCCGTCAAGTTCGATGAGGAC
Source organism: uncultured Collinsella sp. (assembly GCA_900546455.1). Taxonomy (GTDB): domain Bacteria; phylum Actinomycetota; class Coriobacteriia; order Coriobacteriales; family Coriobacteriaceae; genus Collinsella. Next base: position 2,243 of record URCS01000018.1, read on the forward strand.
GACAAGGACGCTCCCAAGGAGCCCGTCAAGCAGATGTTCTTGGACATCCTCAAAGAGCAGTACGGCGTCGAGGAGGAGGACTTCCTCTCCGCCGAGATCGAGGTCGTGCCCGCCGGCCCCGCCCGCGACATGGGCCTCGACCGCTCCATGATCTTGGGCTATGGCCACGACGACCGCGTCTGCGCCTACCCCTCTATGCTCGCCCAGATCAACGTCACCAACGTGGAGCGCACGAGCATCACGCTCATCGTCGACAAAGAGGAGATCGGTTCCGTGGGTGCCACCGGCATGACGAGCCGCTTCTTCGAGAACACCGTCGCCGAGATCATGACGCTCGCCGGCGAGGGTAGCCCGCTGGCCCTGCGCCGCGCGCTCGCCCGCAGCCGCATGCTCTCCTCTGACGTGTCCGCCGGCTTCGACCCGGGCTATGCCGCCAAGTTCGAGACCAAGAACGCCGCCTTTATGGGTCGCGGCCTGTGCTTTAACAAGTACACGGGCAGCCGCGGCAAGGGTGGCTCCAACGACGCCGATGCCGAGTATGTGGCCCTCGTCCGCGACATCATGGACGAGGCAGGCGTGGATTTCCAGACCTGTGAGCTCGGCCGCGTCAACGCAGGTGGCGGCGGCACCATCGCCTACATCATGGCCAAGTACGGCATGAATGTCATCGACTCCGGCGTTGCCGTTCTGTCCATGCACGCCCTATGGGAGGTCGCCAACAAGGCCGATATCTACGAGGCCTACCGCGGCTACAAGGCCTTCCTCGAGCGCGCCTAACCAGCCCTTCATAACTTGCGGTGAAATACGGACTAAACTGGCCTATAAACGGCCAAAACAGACCGTATTCCACCGCAACTTCCTTTTTGACAGAGGAGAGTCCATGCTGCAGGTCATCATTTCGCCCGCCAAGCAGATGCGCTCGGCCCAAGATGCTTTTGAAGTCCTGGGCATTCCGCCCTTTGCGCGCGAGACGGCTCGACTGCATCGCGCGTTGCTAGATATTGAGCGAAATGAAGGCAGCGGCGGCCTGCAGGCGCTATGGAACGTGAGTGACAAACTGCTGGGGCCTTGCCTCAACACCCTGCATGAGTTCGAGCCCATCTTGGAAAACGGCGACCTCGACAATCCCGATATCGCCCGCAATACCTCCCCCGCCGTCATGTCCTATCACGGCATTCAATACCAGAGCATGGCACCCGAGGTGATGGATGCCGCGCAGCTCGCATGGCTGCAAGACCATCTGTGGATCCTCTCGGGCCTTTACGGATGCGTACGCCCCTTTCATGCCGTCGAACCGTATCGGCTGGAGATGGGTGCGAAGCTCGCCGTTGACGATGCCCGAGACCTCTACGCGTTTTGGAGCGACAAGCTCGCGCGGGTTATCGCCCCGGCAGGTTCAAACACCACGATCGTCAACCTCGCCAGCGTAGAGTATGCCAAAGCCGTTCTGCCCCACCTCGCGGGCGACGCCACAGCCGTCACGTGCCTCTTTGGCGAGGGTATCCGCAACGGGAAGCCCATCCAACGGTCGACCGCCAGCAAAAAGGCGCGCGGCTCCATGGTGCGGTGGATGGCAGAAAACAAGCTCGAGGATGCAAGCGAACTTACCGCATTCAACATCGGCTATCGCCACGTCCCCGAGCTCTCATACCTAGGCACCCTCGTGTTCATCAACGAACAGATGCTCTAGAGCCGGCACCCAACACTGACCCGCTCAGCCTTCTCTATATAACTTGCGGTGGAATAATTCCTATTTGAGCCTTTTTCGCACAATCAGGAACTATTCCACCGCAACTTTTATGAATTGGCTGCTAGGCTCGACACCTATTCAGCTAGACCGTCGGCCTTTGCAATCCCGTTTGTCGAACCGTCCTGATAGACAATCTTGACGTGCTCGACCTCGGACACCGCAACACCCGACGGGGGCTCCAGGCGCCATTCCGTCAGCGCGATATCCATCGTCGTGGGCACATCCCCTTGATCTTTGAGCTTCACCGTCAACGTTTTGAACGTCGCATCATACGTCACGCGTTCGATTTCCTCACCAGGAATAGACCCACCACTCAGCTGCAACTGCACAAACTCATCGCACGGGTACCAATAATCGCCCGGAACGGCGAGCGTATTGGCATTACCGCCAGTACTCCTCACCGTCATAATCGGCAGGCCCTCGTCGGCCTCAAACTCCCAGGCGGCGCCGCCGCGACCGCCAAACGTCCAAATCCAAAAGGCAATCACCAGCACGGCAAGCACCGCAAAGCCAATCGCGACCAACCCATGGTGTGCACGGCCCTCCTCGGCCGATACGTCCCATTGTGTCTCTCGATATAGATGCTTGTCTTCCATGTACGCCTCCCCACGGGCACGCTTGTTAGGCCAATCGTACCCATTCAGGCTATACTTGAGCCCATGACATAACGGGGAGCTTGCAGGACAAGACGGCAGGCTGAGACTGGGCGCGCCCGCCCTGACCCGCAAACCTGATATGGGTAATGCCAACGAAGGGAGCCGTGCCAATGAGCACACAGACCGAGCCCAAGCTCGTCACGCAAATCGACTTCGCCCGCGCCGGGCAGATCACACCGCAGATGAAGGAAGTCGCCGAGCGCGAGCATCGCGACCCCGAGTACATTCGCGAACGCGTGGCCGACGGCCGCATCGCCATCCCCGCCAACATCGTGCATATCAAAAAGGGCATGCGTGCCTTTGGCGTCGGCGAGGGCCTGTCCACCAAGGTCAACGTGAACTTGGGCATCTCGGGCGACAAGGCCGACGCCGCTGAGGAATGGAAGAAGGTCAAGATCGCCGAGGACTTTGGCGCCGACGCCATCATGGACCTCTCCAACTCGGGCAAGACGCGCCAGTTCCGCCAGCAGCTCATCGACGAGACGCCGCTCATGGTAGGCACCGTCCCCATGTACGATGCCATCGGCTACATGGAAAAGCCGCTGGTCAAGCTGACCAAGGACGATCTGCTCGAGGTCGTGCGTGCACACGCCGAAGACGGCGTGGACTTTATGACCATCCACTGCGGCATCAATAAATCGGTCATCAAGACCTTCAAGGAGACCGGCCGCCTCATGAACATCGTCAGCCGCGGCGGCTCGCTGCTGTTTGGCTGGATGGAAGTCACCGGTAACGAGAACCCCTTCTACGAGTTCTACGACGAGGTGCTCGAAATCTGCCACGAGTACGACGTAACGATCTCGCTCGGCGACTCCTGCCGCCCGGGCTGTCTCTACGACTCCAACGACGCCACCGAGACTGCCGAGATGATCGAACTGGGCAAGCTGTGCAAGCGTGCTTGGGCCGCCGGCGTCCAGGTCATGGTCGAGGGCCCGGGTCACATGGCGCTCGACGAGATCGCCGCCAATATGAAGCTGCAGAAGCGTCTGTGCCACAACGCCCCGTTCTATGTGCTGGGGCCGCTGGTGACCGATATCGGCGTGGGCTACGACCACATCACCGCAGCCATCGGCGGCGCCATCTCCGCGAGCTCCGGCGCCGACTTCCTGTGCTACGTGACGCCGGCCGAGCACCTATGCCTGCCTAACGCCCAGGACGTGCTCGACGGCCTCATGGCCACTAAGATTGCCGCGCACGCCGCCGATATCGCCAAGAAGGTGCCGCACGCCCGCGACATGGACGACAAGATGGGCCAGGCACGCCGCAAGCTCGATTGGGACGCCATGTGGAAGTGCGCACTCGACCCGGTTACGGGCAAGAAGCGCTACGAGGAGTCCCCCGCCGCCACCGAAGGCACTTGCACCATGTGTGGCAAGATGTGTGCCGTCCGCACCGTCAACAAGATTTTCGAGGGCACCACGATCGACCTCGGCATGGAGGACTAGCCCTGTCGCCGCGGCCGCTTCTGGCAGCGAGCTGGTGCCTGTCAATTGTTGACGTGTGAACATTTGCTTGCATTTGCGTAAAGATTGCATCGCCCGCCCGGGTTCGACATAGAGTCGGCCCGGGCATCATTATAATGCTGGCTTATAGACCCATTTGATTCCGACCGAACAAGGGAGCGAACATGGATCGCAGTAAGGTACCTGCCGTTCTATCCATCGCAGGATCCGATTCCAGCGGTGGCGCCGGCATTCAGGCCGACATCAAGACCATCACGGCGCACCGCCTGTATGCCGAGACGGCCATCACCGCCATCACCGCACAGAACACCTTGGGCGTCACCGCCGTACAGGATATCTCGCCAGATATCGTAGCCGCGCAAATTGACGCCGTTTTTGACGATATCCGCCCGAACGCCGTCAAGATCGGCATGGTTTCTTCTGTCGAGATTATCGAAGTCATCGCCGACCGCTTGAGCGCCTGGAACGCAACAAACGTGGTCGTCGACCCCGTCATGGTAGCCACCTCGGGCGCACGGCTGATTGCCGAAGATGCCGCCGAGGCGCTCACCCGCCGCCTGTTCCCGCTAGCGACGGTTATCACGCCCAATATTCCCGAGGCCATGGCCCTGCTCGACTACGAGGTCGACTCCGAGCGCACGCAGCAAAATGCTGCCATGCTCCTCACCCGCCGCTTTGGTTGCGCGTCTCTCGTTAAGGGCGGGCATTTTGTCAACGAGGCCAACGATGTGCTAGCAGAGCCCGCGCCGCTCGATGACGAGGGCAACCACCTGGGCGATCCGCTCACCACGTGGTTCCGCCACAAGCGCATCGAGACCGGCAACACGCATGGCACCGGTTGCACGCTCTCGTCCGCCATCGCCTGCGCGCTGGCCCAGGGCATGGATCTTGCCGACGCCGTCAACGCCGGCAAGGCCTACCTAACCGGCGCTCTCGCCGCCGGCTTTGACATGGGCAAAGGCTCCGGCCCCGTTAACCATATGTGGCAGTATTAAGACTCGCAGTTCAAAACCACCGCAAAGGGGACAGGCACCTTTGCGGTGGTTCCCACAAACATCTCGATCTGTAACAGTTAGAGTCCATTTTTCGGCCCACCTGTTACAAATCGAGACATCCAAATTCCATTGAGAAGATAATCTCGATGTGTAACATTAACTCGGCAAAATCGACCCTAGATGTTACAGATCGAGACAAACGACCGATATCGACCTAAAATAATCTCAATCTGTAACATCTAGCCCGTTTTCGGCCTTACAACTGTTACAGATCAAGACAAATCAACGAAACAAGCCACCGCAAGGAGAACTATTGTGGTGGTTTGGGGCCGTGCTACTCACCGAGCATCTCTTGGAGCTTGGCTGCCACGGCGTGACCCAGGCTCTCATGGCTTTCGGGCATCATATGCAGATAGTCGATATCGCCCGGCTCGGCAAAGTCGGCGGCATTCAAAAAGTCGCAGCCAAACTGCTCAGCCACATGCGCGTAGTACTCACCAAAATGTTCCGAGGCTTCTACGGAATGCTCGTCAAAATCGGTCATATATACGTCGGCGATCTGCGGCTTAATCTTGATAGGCGCCATCAGCAGAATGCGCGGACAAGGCGCAGCGTCGGTCCACGGAAACGCGCGGACGGCGCGAATCAGCGCCATGGCGCCACGGGCGATATCGGAAGCTGTCACGTTAAAGACCGTCTTACAGTCGTTGGTGCCCAGCATGATCACAATGGCGTCCAGCGGCTTATGGGCCTCGAGCAGCATCGGAAGTGCGCGGATGCCGTTAAGATTGGTGTCCAGATGGCACATGTCGTCGCGTACCGTCGTGCGGCCGTTGAGGCCTTCTTCAATTACATGCCAGCCCTCGCCTAAGTCACGTTGGGCCACGCCGCACCAGCGCACATCCTGCGCATAGCGCACCGCGGTGCCGTCGCGCATGCCCGCCGGATCGTAACCATAGGTGTTGCTGTCGCCAAAGCATAGAGCGTTTTTCATCGTAAGCCCCTCGCTCAGTAAAAAGCCGACGGAAGCAGCCTCTCCCGCCGGCTCGACCTATCTGTCAGCACGTACCGATTACAGGTACTTGCGCCAATCGTCCTCGTCCTCATCATCCTCGGTAGCAGCCTGGGCCTGCTCGGCGGCGCGAGCTGCCGCAGCGCGAGCGGCAACCTGGGCATAGGACTCCTCGTTGCGCTCGGGGAAGTTTGCCAGCACGCGCTCGAACTTGGCAAAATCCTCATCCCAGCGCGTAGAAGGCACGGCAAAGAAGACTTGCTTGACCTTAAAGTCGCCCGACGCGAGCTCCTTGCGGAAGAGCTCGGCCACGGCCTCTGCGTCAAAGCCGTTGTTGTCGCAGCCCCAAGCGCCCAGCACGAGCTTCTCGCGACCTAGCTCGTCGCAGATGGCAAGCACAAAGCGAATGCGGTCGCGCAGGGCGTCCAGCAGAGCATCGTCGCTCACGCGATACTCCTGGCGGGCGCGCTTAACGTTGGGCGCGGCGGCCACGATCACGTCGGCGTATGCATGCACGTGGTTGCGGTCGAAGCGCACCGCAGGCACCACCAGCGCACGGTTGCGGTAAAGCTCGCAGTTGATGTTGCGGCGACGGTTCTCGCCGTACCATTTGCGCTGCTTATCGAGAACGTTGTACAGATACGAATCGGCGCACAGCGTGGCCTCCTGGCCCAGATAGCCCTGGATGTAGCCACCGCCCGGGTTGGTGAACGAGGCAAAGGCGAGCACGGCCATGTCGCAGAACTGCGCATAGCCACGACCGTTGTCCAGGATGGCCTGCGTGGTGGAGGCATCGAGCACGGTGACCTCAGGCAGAACCGGAGCGGGCTCCTCAGCAGGCGCGGACTCAGCTTCGGCGATTTCCTCGGCAGGCTCCTCGACGGGCTCGAGCGCTGCCTCGACCTCGGCAGCCTCCGCGCCCTCGACGTCCTCGGCAACCTGTTCTTCGGTGGCCACAGCACTCTGAACCTTGGCCTTCATCGCCGAGACAAAGCCGGCAGGCATACCGTCAAACTCGCGAACACCGGCAAGCGAACGCTCGATATCCTTGGCGCACGCTTCGGACACAGTTGCCACGTGACGCTCGGCGGCCTTGGCACGGGCCTCGCGCTTGGGATTGGGCTGACCCGCTCGGTTGGACCTGCGGTTACGGTTCCTGTTGTCGACGTCTGCCATAAGTGGTCACCTTTCTCGGTCTCTGCCGCTATCGGCTTTTCCCATCCATGATACCCCGCCGCGTACAAAAAAGACGGCCCCGAAGGACCGCCTTTCGCATCGATTTGCACGCACGGCAAGCACCGCCGCAATTCGCCACTAGTCGCGACGGCCGAGGATGTTCAGAATGCGCAGGAACACGTTGATAATATCCACGAACAGGTTAGAGGCCATAAGCACGGCGTTGGGCAGCGTAGGCGGCACCGTCGTGGCAACATAGGTGTCGTAGCCAATAAAGCCGGCGAACACCACGATCACGATCAGGTCGGTGATGGTCTGTGAGACGCCCATGAACATCAGCACGATCTCAACCAGAATAGTAGCGAGCAGAATGCCAAAACCGATGCCATATACGCGCTGGAAAAACTTGGGGAACGTCACGCCAAGCGCGCCAAAGACAAAGGTGATGGCGGCCGTGGCGATAAAGGCAGTGTTGATGGTGGGCAGGTCGTAGTTGGCAAGGCCAAACGACGCGGTCAGGCCAAAGGTGCTCGCAAAGATTACGTAGCCCACAAGGGACAGGCCCACGGACTGCTTGCTGGCGGCGGCCGACATCATGACCATGCCGACGATGGTCAAAATAAATGAGCCAAAGACCAGCGGCAAAGCGGCGCCGCTCATCATCATGCGCGCAAACGACATGGTGCTCGTAAAGTAAGCACCGACGCCCATGGCGCAAAAGCCCAAAAAGATCAGGGCAGACATGGCAAGATTATACGCACGCGGCGACATCTCCTTGGCACGGCTTGCGCCGGTTTCGATGGGGCCGTTCTGATAGCCCTGAATATCGTTCATAATTTCGTCCTTTCAAAAGCGCCGCGACAGCGCAGTAGCTGACAAGATTCCTGTCATTGTACCCGAATGCCGTACGTCCTTACCTACGGCGCTCGCCCTCAAGCGTACGATCAAAGGCCCAGACCCACCAACGCATCACGTGTGCCTGCGAGCCGTCTGCCCGCTCGCGCGTCTGGTCCTCCAGATACAACTCGGTCGCGTGCCCGCCAAAACGCACCTTATATGTTGCCGTACGGATGCCGTGGACCATCAGGCCAAACCCGGTGGTCGAGATAATTTCGTCGATCGTAAAACAACGGCCGTCGACCCAGCAGACGGTGACCGGCACGACCTGTCCGCCCGCGAGGATGCGGGCCACGACGTCCACATACTGCTTGTGCACGCGCCGAGTTTTGCCGTCTGTCTGTCGATATTCCATGCCTCCTATTATCGAACGCATGTTTGCATGCTGTAAAGCGAACAGACTGTGGTTTTGGAGTGTCGTAGCAATCGCACGTGTCCGCATGGCGTGTTAGCAAAAAGAACACCCGCGGTCAACAGGGCTAATATTCAATTTTAGTGCCAAAAAGTTCACTTCTCCCATCAGAACTCGGTAAAGAGACCCGCAGGAGGTGATACGATTTATCATGTTTTTGTAACGTGTCTGCAAACTTCGAGAAAGCCCATATATGGACGTAACGTTCTCAACCTTCCTCGGCCAAATTGTGTCGAACCCAGTCCTTGCCGTCACCGTGATCCTCGCGTTGGGCGCCATCTTCGTCAATGGATGGACCGACGCGCCCAACGCCATCGCGACCTGCGTCACTACGCGTTGCATGCCCGCCCGCGCCGCCATTCTCATGAGCGCCGCATTCAACTTCCTCGGCGTGCTCATCATGACGCACTTTAACGCGAGCGTCGCCAACACCATCTCACATATCGTCGACTTTGGCGGAAACAGCACCATGGCGCTCGCCTGCCTATGCGCGGCGCTGTTCTCCATCGTCGTCTACGGCGCCACAGCGTCGCGTTTTGGCATCCCCACCTCGCAAAGCCACAGCCTTATCGCCGGCCTGACCGGTGCCGCCATCGCCCTCGGCGGTGCGAGCAGCGTCAACGTCCACGAGTGGATGAAGGTCATCTACGGCCTGGCGCTCTCCATAGGCCTGGGCTTTGTCATGGGCTGGGTCCTGTGCAAGCTCGTCTCGATTCTTTTCGCCGCCGCCAACAGGCGACGTGCCAATGTCTTCTTTAAATACGCTCAGATCGCGAGCGCCGCGGCCATGAGCTTTATGCACGGCGCGCAGGATGGACAGAAGTTCATCGGCGTGCTCTTTTTAGGCGTGGCCTTTGCCAGCGGCCAGACGAGCGTCGGCGATGCAGGCATCCCCATCTGGATTATGCTGCTGTGCTCGGCCACTATGGGCATCGGCACCAGCGTGGGCGGCGAGCGCATCATCAAGTCCGTCGGCCAGAGCATGGTCAAGCTCGAAAAGTACCAGGGCTTCTCCGCCGACCTGGCGGGCGCCGCGAACCTGCTGCTTGCCACCCTTACCGGCATCCCCGTGTCCTCCACACACATCAAGACCTGCGCCATCATGGGCGTCGGTGCCGTCAAGCGCCTCTCGGCCATCAACTTCGGCGTCGTCAAGGACATGATGTTCACCTGGTTCTTCACCTTCCCTGCCTGCGGACTCATCAGCTTTGTCATGGCCAAGCTGTTCATGATGTTCCTCTAATCAAACCGAACGTCCATCCGGACCGCAACACTTCGCCCACCCGTCTTCGCCTCGAAAGGACCCACCCATGGCAAAGAAACCCGATTCGTTCTACTTTGACAACTACGTCGCTTGCGCCGACCTCGCCGTCCAGGCCGCAGAGCTGCTCACCAAGATTTTTGAGAACTTCGATCCCGCGCAGATTCACGACATGCTCAATAAGATGCATGCGATTGAGCATGCGGCAGACAAGAAGCACCACGAGCTCGAAGACGCCCTGCTCACCGCCTTTATCACCCCGCTCGAGCGCGAGGATCTGGATCTGATGAGCTGCGCGCTCGACACCGTGCTCGACCGCATCGAGGGCGTCGTGCAGCGCGTCTACTTCACCAACATCCAGAGCATCCATCCCGACGCCATCGTCATCGCCCACAAGGTGACTGACGCCTGCCGCGCCATGAAAGACCTGATGGTCGAGCTGCCCAACTACCGCAAGTCCAAGACCCTGCGCGAACTCGTCATCCAGATCAACACCATCGAATCCGAGGCCGACGAGCTCTACATCAACGCCATGCGCAACCTGCACGTCAATGGCAAGGATCCGCTTGAGGTCATCGCTTGGCGTGACGTGTACGCCTTCTTGGAGTACTGCGCCGACTGCTGCGAGAATGTGGCCGATGTTGTGGATTCGATTGTCATGAAGAACAGTTAATTGGGGGTACGTATCCCACCGGTCGCGGGCCCGACCACTAATACCTTTTTCACTCCGGCTGCAAGCAGAGTCGTTCAAAAGGTATTAGTGGTCGGGCCCGCTCCCTTACGTACCACCATTGGGAACTTTGGCTGAGGGATTGAGCGTGGTGGGGCCTTTGCTGTGATGGCCCTTGATTGCTCGGGGTTTTACTTTGGTATTCGATGAGCGATTGGCTGATTGCTGCTTTGGGTACTGTTTGGGTTACTTTGGGTTTGTTTGATTTTTAATTGTTGGAGGGCTTGTATGTCTTATTTGGATCTGGCTCGGGGTCGGTATTCTTGTCGTGAATTTGAGGCTCGGGCTGTGGAGCAGGCTGTGGTGGATGCCATTGTTGAGGCTGGACGCATTGCTCCTTCTGCTTGTAATAACCATCCAGCCCGTGTGATGGTGTTGGATACGCCTGAGCTTCTGGAGAAGGCAGCTGCTTGTCAGCCTCGGTTTGCTCGTGATGGGTCTATCTTTGGCGCTCCGCTTATCTTCCTTATTTGCAGCGTTACCGATGATGCCTGGGTGCGCCCGTATGATCAGATGAACTCGAGTGCCATCGATACTTCGATCGTCTGCGATCAGATGATGATGGAGGCCACCGAGCAGGGCCTGGGAACGTGCTGGGTAGGCCATTTTAAGCCTGAGGTGGCGCAGGAGCAGTTCAATCTGCCCAAGGGCGTCTATCCCTATCACATGCTCGTCTGTGGATATCCTGCCGACCACATCGCCGATCCCGAGCATCGCGAGGCCCGTACCATTCCCCTCTCCGACTTCCTCCTCAAGTAGGTTTTGGGACATGCCTTAAAACCTACCCTTGACCGCTCACCCGTTCGCCGAGTTCTGCGCCATTATGTGCAGGGCTCGGTTTTTTATGTTACGCACTCCGGCACAGTCATAAAAAAGGACCCGCAAGCTGCGGGTCCTTTCTAGGCACTAAATTGTAGGCCGAATGTTAGTCCAGGTCGTCGGCAGCAAAGTTGTCGATCGGGGCGAAGGGATCGGCCACGGGGACAACCGGGTCAGCGACGGGCAGCGGCTCGGCGGGAACAGTCACTGCAGGAGAAGCGGCAGAACCGACCGGCGTGGAGGCCATCAGATCGGCCGGGAAGGAATTCTGGGCATCGTCCATGAAGTGCTGGATGAGCTTGAGATACTCTGCCTTGAACTCCTCACGGGAAGCCTTGAGACGATCGATCTCCTCGAGCTCGGCCTGCTTCTCGGTCAGAGCCTGGCGGATAACCTCGCGGGCCTTGGCGTCAGCCTCGTTGCGGATACGCTCAGCGTTCTCGTTGGCATCGTTGACGATGGTCTCAGCGGTCTGCTGGGCAGCGATCAGGGCAGCGGAAATCTGGCGCTCCTGAGCGGAGAAGTCAGGGGCGGGAGCAGCCACGGGGGCGGCAGGAACGGCCTGGGCGGTGGCATCCTGAGCCTGGGCAAGCTGAGCCTGCGCATCGGCAAGCTGCTGCTCGGTAGCAGTCAGGCGACCCTTAAGGTCGACGATCTTAGCGAGCATAGCGTCAACCTCGGAGGACAGCGTCTCCAAGAAGACGTCGACCTCAGCAGGATCGTAGCCACGCTTGGCCTCAGAGAAAGTCTGAGCCTGGATGTCTGCAGGGGTAATAGCCATAACAAGTCTCCTTTTTCATCGCCTCGGCGCTACACGCCCGACGTAAGTTACTAAGTCAGTTCTACACGAGTATACCTATAAGAAGCTGCAGAACCAGCCTCTGCACCAACTGCAACGCAATAATCGCAACGACCGGCGAAAAATCGATACCGCCCATCGGCGGGATGAAACGACGGAACAGGTTGAGCCACGGACCGCACACGCTATCAAGCACCGCGGCAATATCCTGAAGCAAACCACCCTGCTTCATGGGAATCCACGTCATAAAGCAGTAGACGACAATGAGCGTGGAATAGAAGTTGAACAGCGTGTTGACCAGCTGGACGATAGTGTAGATGTTGATGGGAATCTCCTCGTCTTGTCTTTACTTAAGGTAGCCGTCGGCACGAAGCTTCTTGAGATCGGAATCTTTGACCTCGCAACCGGCGGGCAGCACCATGAACACGCGGTCGCCCACCTCCTTGACCGTGGCACCCAGACCGCAGGCAAAGCCGTAAGAGAAGTCCAAGACGCGCTTGGCAACTTCGGTGCGTACGCCCACAAAAATCAGTGCGACAGGCTGCTTGGTGCGAACGCGGCGCACCACGGTCTCCACGTCGTCATAGCTCTCGGGGCGCAGGACATAGGCCGGCAGCTGCGGCGTGGCGTTGATGATATTGCTCGCATAGGCCGAGGCATCGCTCGGTGCAGGCGCGGGTGCAGCGGCGGCACGGGCGCGGGTATTCTCGGCGTAGCTCGACGGCGTGTCATAGGCACCAGGACGATAACCGCTCGCAACACTGTCCTGCGAGCGCGAAGGCGGGTTATACGTCGTGGCATGGCGGGAGTCATCGCCGACCAGCTGACCGGAGCGCGTATACACGGCAACCGACTCAGCTTCACCGCGGCGCGTCTGGCCAAGCAGGCCGTTGCTCGGCTCGTCTTGGGTGTAGAAGCCCTCGCCCGAAGCACCACTGTAGCCGTTGCCCTGATAACTATCGTCGTAGCCGTCATCGTAGCCGTAGTCGTCGTCCTGGCCATAACCCTGGTCGTAACCCTGCTGGCCGCCCAGGTGCATCTTATTTTTAATCTCGTCAAGGAAGCCCATGGTTGTGTCCTCTCGCGGTTTAGTGCAGGCGCCCCGATAATCAGTGCGCACTTCAGAGCCTTATTTTACTGCAAACTCCGGGCTAAATACTACCCTGCCCAGGCGAACGAGCGTAGAGCCCTCCTCAAGGGCAGACTCAAAGTCCTCGCTCATACCGCAGGAAAGCTCAGGCAGGTTCAAATCGGGATGCGCCGCCTCCAGCTCATCCCTCAGCTCACGAAGCCCCGCAAAGGTGCGGCGTGCCACATCCTTATTCCCCCGGGGCGCCATAGTCATAAGCCCCTGTACGCAAATTCCCTCAAGTTCTGCAAGCTCACCCGCGGCGGCGCGAATCTCATCGGGTGAAAAGCCTCCCTTCGACTCCTCACCACTCACATTGACCTCAATGAGCACACGCTGGGGGCCGACGAGCTCGCCTGCCTCAATCTTGCGAACAGCACGACTCGAGATCGCCTGCGCCAGATGCAGCGAACCCACCGAGTGAATCAGCTCGGCTGAGCCCAGCACCGCATTGATCTTATTGGTCTGCAGGTTGCCGATCATATCGAAGCGCACCTCGGGCAGCTCCGGATGCTCCGCCAGACCCGTGAGCTTGCGAACCAGCTCCTGCGGGCGGTTCTCGGCAAAATGGCGATACCCCGCCTGGATGGCGGCAACGGTCTCATCGACACCAACGGTCTTGGACACGGCAATGAGGCTCGCGGCGTCGTGGGGACGGCCCGCGCGATCGAGCGCCGCATAAAAACGTTCCAGAATCTGCTCGCGGCGAGCGCGCATCAAGTCCAAATAGTTATCCATTGCCAATCGCCTCCGCTGACAGCCAAACAAGTAGTCCCATGCTAACGCAAGAGCGCGGCCCCGCATGTGCAAGGCCGCGCTCACTTAGGTATTTACAATCTTTCGACGAACGGGGTTACTTACTCCTCGTCGTCCTCGCCATCGTCCTCATCCTCAAGATGATCGAGCAGGTAGCGAAGACCCTCGCTGACCTCGTTAACGGGCACCTTGGCAACGTAGCGTGCATCGACGGCGGGCCTCATGATAACACCCTCGCCCGAAGGCACGCGCATGCTCTCGAGCTCATCCTCATCAGTGCAGGCGATATCACCGGCAGTCATACGCTGTCCGGTCAACAGGAAGGTCAGACGGCAGGCGGCATCGATGGAAATCGAGGCGATGCGATCGAGATAGCGCGATACCATGATGGCGCGGCGCAGGTCGTCATAGTTGCTGTCGTCGTCCATAAAATCGCCCGTGTCCATGCGGTTAAAGGTGCGGAAGAACTTCTCGTAGGCGGCGTGCACTGGCTCGTCCTCGACGGCCAAGTTGCAGATGATGGACATGTCGTTGGTGACGAGCGCAGAAAGCGAAGAGCCCAGCACCTGGTAGACGGCCTCAGCCTCGGCCTCGACCGTGCCGACAAGCTCCTTGGGCAGCGAGATGTCGGCCTTGATCATATGACGCGTGGCGCGGCAAATCTGGCGAACCTTATCGGTCATGCGCTGCAGGTTAAAGTCGACGTAGATGATCGTCTGCAGCAAGCGGAAGTCGGAGGCGACCGGTGACTGCGTGGCAATCAGGTTGTAGCAGACGGCCTCCAGGTTGGCGCAGCGTGCGTCAATCGAAAGCGTGCGCTTCTTGGTCTTGGTGGCGAGCTTGCGGTCGTCGGTCACATAGGCCTTCACGGCATCGTGGAGGGCCAGATCGACGGCCTCGTAGATGCTCAGCATCTCGTGACGGGCCTCGATGAGCTGACGGGAAAACAGTTTGCGCATGGTTCACTCCAATCAGTTGGGTGCGGTCATGCCGCCCGCACAGTGAATACGCACCGGACCAGATCCGATCGGCTTGGGACTAGTCGCACCGATCAGCCAAAGCGGCCGGTGATATAGTCTTCCGTCCGCGAGTCCACCGGGCTGGTGAAGATCGCGTCGGTTTGACCATACTCGATGAGCGTAGCGGGCTCGCCGGCAACTTCCTGCAAGAAGAATGCGGTGTAGTCGCTAATGCGAGCTGCCTGCTGCATTGAATGCGTGACGATGATGATCGTCATCTCGGGCGCCAGCTCGGCCATCAGATCCTCGACCTTAGAGACGGACGTGGGGTCGATGGCGGAGCAGGGCTCGTCCATCAGAAGGACATCGGGTTGCACCGCAAGCACGCGCGCGATGCACAGACGCTGCTGCTGACCGCCCGAGAGCGCCAAACCATCCTTGTTGAGCTGATTGGATACCTCTTTCCAGAGGTTGGCGCGCTTGAGCGATTCTTCCACGATGTCATCGAGGTCACTTTTGCTAGTCACGCCCTGCAGACGAGGGCCAAAGGCGACATTCTCGTAGATGGATTTAGGAAACGGGTTGGGCTGCTGAAAGATCATGCCCACGCGACGACGGAGATCGACCGGGTCGACACCCTCGGCATAGATATCGTTGCCGTCGAGCGTCATGGTGCCCTCGACGCGCGTGCCCTCGATCAGGTCATTCATGCGGTTGATGCAGCGCAAAAACGTCGACTTGCCGCAGCCCGAAGGGCCAATGAAGGAGGTGATGGCGTTTTTGGCGATGTTGAGGTCAAGCCCCGTCAGCGCATGAAAGTCACCGTACCAAAAGTTGAAATCCTTGGCCGTAATGGCCGCTTGCTCCAACGTGGGAGCGGACTGATAAACGGACATGGGACTCCTTAACTAGCGACGCTTGCGCGACAGGAAGCGCGCAAACAGGTTGAAGGTCAGAATGATCACCATCAGCAAGAGCGCGGTGCCGTAGGCTGCGTTCATGTTGATGCCGTCGTTGGCAAGCAGATACAGGTGAACCGTCATGGGGCGGCCGGAATCGAGCGGCGAAATAGGTAGATTGATGGCCTGCCCCATGGTATAGAGCACCACCGCGGTCTCGCCAATGGCACGGCCGATGGCGAGAACGATGCCCGTGGCAATACGGCCAAAGGCAGAAGGAAGCACGATCTTGGAGACAACCTGCCACTTGGTGGCGCCCAGGCCATATGCGCCCCAGCGGATATAGCGCGGAACGGCGCGAATGGCCTCTTCGGTGGTACGCATGACGATGGGAAGCATCAAGAGCGCGAGTGCCAGGGCGGCCGAGACCATCGAAAGGCCCAGGCCCATGGCCTCGACAAACAAGGCGTAGCCAAACAGGCCCATAACGATGGAGGGCACCGAGGCCAAAGCGTCAGCAGCGTAGCGAATGAGCTCGACGACCTTGCCCTGCTTGGCGTACTCGGCCAGATAGACGGCTGCCAGCACAGCGATCGGCGTGCAGATAAGCATGGCGAGCGCCGTCACGTAGACGGTCGAGACGATCGTGGGCCAAATTCCGCCCTCGGCGTTGACGCCCTGGGGCCAACCGAAGATAAAGTCGAGCGAGATGTGTGGCAGGCCGTTGATGACCACGTAGGCGATGATAGCGACCAGCACCAGCGTGGTGATGTAGGCAGCGGCACGAAACACGCAAAGCATGATCTTGTTGGACAGGTCCTTGTTGATGCGGCCCTTCTTGCCGTGGGAAAGGGCACGCTTGATGCGCTCGCGCGACGAGGTCGTATCGACCGTCGTGTCAACGGAATCGGACATAGCCTACCCCCTCTTCTTCTTGGAAATCAGACGGACGATGCCCACCAGCGTGGCGGAGATGATAAACAGGACCACGCCCATGCCGAACAGCGCCGAGCGATGCAGACCCGAGGAATAGCTCATGTCGAGCGCGATCTGGCTCGTGAGCGTCGAGATAGGGCTCGCAATGCTGTCGGGAATAACCGGGGCGTTACCTACGACCATGAGCACGGCCATGGTCTCGCCGATGGCACGGCCCATACCCAGCACGATGGCATCAACGATACCCAGCTTCGCGGCAGGTAGCACGACCTTATAGATGGTCTGCCACTTGGTGGCGCCCATGGCATACGATGCCTCGCGAATGCCCATGGGAATGGAATTGAGAGCATCGATGGTGAGCGTGGTGATGGTAGGGACGATCATGATGGCGAGCACAAACCACGCCGTCAGCGCACCAAAACCAAGGCCGCCGGTCAGTTGTGCGATAAACGGGCGGATGATGATCATGCCAAAGAAACCATAGATGATAGAAGGGATGCCGGCCAACAGGTCAACGGCGGGGCTGATGAGCTTGCGCACGCGCTTGCTGGCAATCTCGACCAGGTAAACGGCCGTACCCACGCCCAGCGGCACGCCCATGGCGAGCGCACCGACGGTCACCAGACCCGAGCCGGCAAGCAGCGACAAGATGCCGTAGTGGCCCTCGGAAGGCGCCCACGTAAAGCTAAAGAAGTCCGCCAGACCGATGTCGGTAAAGACGGGCAGCGCCGAGTACGTGGTAAAGACAAAAATCAGGATGACGGTAACGACCGCCAAGAACGCGCAGGCAAAGAAGATCCACTGCAGCGCCTTCTCCTTGATATAGGTACTGCGCGATACGAGCGCCAGCTCGCGCTTCTTGGGCGTCTGAACATTCTGCTCAGTCTGGGAGTTTTCCTGTGCTTCCATGCTACTCACTCCCCTTCTCGTCGTTGGTGACGGGAATAAAGCCCGCCTCGCGAATCTGCTTGTCCATCTTTTCGGACGTCACATAGTCGATGTAATCCTGCGCCTGCTGCGAAGGCGCACCCTTCACAAAGAAGTAAAGGTCGCGCGAGATGGGATAACCGCCACTCGCGACCGTCTTCTCGGACGCCTCAACATGATTGACCGAGACGGCCTTGACCGAGGTCTTGGCGTTGAGGCTATCGACGAAGCCCAGCGAAATGTAGCCGATGGCCCCACGCGAACGAGATACCACGTCGCGCACCTGGCCCGTACCCGAAAGAACAGCCGAGCGGCGATCGAACGGCGTGCCATCCATCACGATGGTACGGAAGGCCTCGCGCGTACCGGACGCCTCGTCTCGGTTGATGACCTGAATCCTCAGGTCCTCGCCACCGACCTCTTTCCAATTGGTAATCTTGCCGGCGTAGATATCGCGGAGCTGCTCGGTCGAGAGGTTATCGACCGGGTTATCGTCGTTCACGATGACCGCGATACCGTCGTGGGCAATTACGATGGGGGTCAGGCCCAGATCCTGTTCGTCGGCATTGAGCCCACGGGAGGAGCTGGCGATATCGGCCGTGCCGGCGCTGACGGCCTCGATGCCAGCGGAAGAACCCAAACCGGAAACGAGCACGTCGATGCCGGTCTCCTCCTTAAAGCCCTCGGCCGCAATCTCGGCGATAGGAAGGCAGGTCGTGGAGCCAGCGACGGTAATGGAAGAGGTAGGAGATCCCGAAGAACAGGCACACAGCGTAAGTGTAAGCACAGCGGCGCTCAGGACCGATACGATCTTTCTCATAGCATCACGCCGATCGCAGCATGGCGCCCACAGGTGCCGTCCTCGTTACGGTAGGAATAAAAGCGGTCGTTCTGACGCACGGTCGAAAGCTGGGTATCCACGATATCATCCGCGTCGACACCGACATCTACCAGCGCCTCGCGAATGGCAGCGGAAAGATCGAGCATGCGAGAGGTACTCGCATCGATGCAAGAGAACTCGGCGGCAAAGCGATCCATGAGTTCCTGGGATACCTCATATTCGTCACCCAAGATATGGGGGCCGATATAGGCGGAAACGTCGCCCGCATCGCAGCCGGCAGCATCGCAAAGCGCCTGGCACGCCTTGGCAGAAATACGTGCAATCGTGCCCTTCCAACCGGAGTGCACCACGGCAAATCCGCCAGGGGCCACCAGCACCACGGGAACGCAGTCGGCAAAGCAGAGCAGCACGGGCACGTTATGCGCCGTACAGACGATGGCATCGCAGCCCGCGGCAATCTGCTCGCGGACGTCCTCAAGGTCATCGGCGCCATTCGAGGTCACCGCAACGATATGGTCACCATGGACCTGATTGGGAACGAGCAGGTTGTGCTCGCACTCCGCGGCACCCATAGCCTCGAGTGCGCGGCGACGATTTTCTTGAACAGCAAAGGGATCATCGCCAACATGCGAGCCCAAGTTGAGTGAGGAGTACGCATCTTCGGAAACGCCACCGGCGCGCTCGGTGAAGGCAAAGCGAACATCGGATGTCGCGCCCTCCACCAACGTAACTCCATCATGGTCGACACGCGAAACTTTGTCCGCACGTGCTGCCATACTAAAGCCTCCTAATAACACAAGTACCGCGGCATCGCCGCTACAGCCCGCGTTTATACGGCTGTCATACTTCTCTAAAAGGATACCTGCTGCGCTGGAGGCAATCGTAAAGGGAACGTAAAGAGATTGGAGGTTCTAGTTTACAAAGTCGAAATAAAAAGGGCGCGTCCATACGGACACGCCCCTGTGCACAACAATGCAAAGAACGACTTAGAAGCTACCGCGCTTCAGGAAGTCGGGAAGCTCGAACTGATCGTTGCCGAAGTTAGGAAGCTCGGTGCCACCGACGTTGCGGGTCGGAGCGGCCTGAGCCGGGCTGGTGGCCGGAGCGGTGCGCTGCGGCTCAGCGGAGGCAGCGGCCTTGCTCTGAGACTGCTGAGCAGCAAAGAGCTCGTCCTGACGGTTAACGTTGGAGTCGGAGAAGCCCGTAGCGATGACGGTGATACGCACCTGATCGCCCAGGGACTCGTCGACAACGGTACCGAAGATGATGTTGGCCTCGGGGTCGACGGCGTTGGCGACAACGTCGGCGGCGTCGCTGATCTCCTGGATGCCCAGGTCCTTGGAACCGGCGATGGAGAGCAGCACGCGCGTGGCGCCATCGATGGAGCTCTCGAGCAGCGGGCTGGAGATGGCCTGCTGGGCAGCGTCGACGGCACGGGTATCCCCAGAAGAGGTACCGATACCCATCATGGCGGTACCGGCCTGCTTCATGATGGTCTTAACATCGGCGAAGTCCAGGTTGATGATACCGGGGACGGTGATGAGGTCGGTGATGCCCTGGGTGCCCTGGGAAAGGACGCCATCGGCAATCGCGAAGGCCTCGAGCATGGTGGTCTTCTTCTCGGCGATGTCGAGCAGCTTATCGTTAGGGATGACGATCATGGTGTCGACGCAATCGGAGAGGGTCTTAATGCCCTCCTCGGCGCTCTTCTTGCGCTTGCGGCCCTCGAAGGTGAAGGGCTTGGTCACGACGGCGACGGTCAGCGCACCGACCTCGTTCATCGCGATATCGGCAACGATGGGAGCAGCGCCGGTACCGGTGCCACCGCCCTCGCCGCAGGTGATGAACACCATGTCGGCGCCAGCGAGCGCCTCGGCAATGTCGTCGCGGGACTCATCGGCAGCCTTGCGGCCAACCTCGGGGTTGGCGCCGGCGCCCAGGCCGCGGGTAAGGTCGGTGCCGATGTGCACCTTGATATCGGCATCAGAGATCGCGAGTGCCTGAGCATCGGTGTTGATGGCAACAAACTCGACGCCGCGGATGCCCTCTTCGATCATTCGATTGACCGCGTTGGTACCGCCGCCGCCGACGCCGACCACCTTAATGACGGCAAGGTAGTTGTTGATCTCTGTCTCGTGCATGTCGGTCCTCCGAACAAAGGTTATAGCCATAGCATGGGTCGACCCCTGCGCACATTAACCTTCAGGTTGAAAGTAAATGCAAAGGTAAACCGTATTATGTTTGCACATTATGAACGTATCAGTCAAATAATTGACCGTGAAAACCAAACAAACCAGATAAACGGCGTGGTATGGCCCCTCAACAAAGCATCAACCAGCGCTACGAGGTCGGAGCGTTCCTAAATGTATAGTTACCCGGAGAGCGCACATTGATATACGTTACGCCCTCTACCTGCGAAAGCAGCTTGGTGACTACGCGCTCCTTCTTGACGATATCGTTCGAATCGCCCAGCGACACCTCAATGCCGTTATTGAGGTTTGCCGAGATGGCTTCGACCGAAGGCGTGGAAATATCCTTGACTTGTCCCAAGAACTCGCTCGAAAAACCACGCACATAATCCAAGCCAGCCTTAACGGCCTTGGAGCTCACTGCCTGGCCGGAAACCGGAGCGACATCCGCCGAGACATCAGTCAACAACACCGCGCCATAGTGCTTAGCGAGCGCCAGCGCGGCATCGATTCCGGTCAAGGTATTTGAGCCCTGCCCTGTCGTGATGACGTTGCCCTGGTCATCCACTTCGACCGACGTCGACAGTGGGGCGATCCAGGTGTCATCATCCCCGATGGCCCAGGCAAGGTCATCGGAACTGATATAGGCAATTGCGATGACCTTGCGCTCCATCGGCGTAATGATGAGCGTATGCGGGAACTGACGCTGGACATCCACGCCCGAGACCCACGGATTCTGCTTGAGGTCCTCGGTAATCTGGTCGGGATCGACGTTAAAAAGCGACGTTCCCTCGGGCAAATCGATCAGCTGGATAGCATCGTGCTTCGTCACATGCTCGCTGCCTTGAATCTGAATATCAGTGGCGGTAAACAATCCAGAGTTGATCACCACGATGGCAACGACGACGAGCACGGCCAAGGCGGCCAGAACGCCGCCCACGATTTTGCCTTTGCCTGCAACGACAGAAGCAGCGTCTGATGTTTTATTTACCATCGCCCCAAGTGAAGACAACGGGTTGACGTTTTTTTTACCCGAAGGCTTCTTGGCGGTAGCCGGCACCGATGTCAGCGAGCGCGGTTTCGATGCGCCCAGCGTGCGACCTGGACGCGGCGCTTTAGTTCCCGTCGAGGGCTTAGGAGTTGCCATGGGACGGGCAGGTTTGGCGCCCATAACAGGCTTTGACGTCACCGAGGGACGCGAGGACTTTTTTGCGGCCGGACGATTACCGAGCTGCGAGCCGACGACCGGACGACTGGTCTGTCGAGCATGCCCGACAGACTTAGAGCGCGCGACGGTATTGCGTTGAGGTTTGGCAGGCGCGCCGGAACGCCCTCCGGCGCGGCGGAAGGTGGGTTTCGATGCTCTAGAAGCCGAGGAATTTAACTTCCGGTCTGAGCTCGATGCCATACGCCTCCCTCACCTTTCCGTGCACATGTCTGATAACCGCGGCAACGTCATCGGCCGAGGCGGTTCCGTTATTAACGATAAAACTAGCGTGAACGGGCGAAACTTCTGCGCCGCCAATCGAAAAACCCTTTAATCCACAATCCTCGATAAGCTTGCCCACACTCGCATCGGGCGGGTTGCGAAAGACCGACCCGCAGGACGCGCGACCCATGGGCTGCGTTCGCTTGCGCCTCGTCAGGTACCGCTCCATGCGCTCGCGAATGTCGGCCTTGGGCGCCGGTTTAAGCTTGAGCACACACTCGAGGATGATCTCATTGCGGGGAAGGCTACATTCGCGGTAGCCCCAAGTGATCTCGGACCCCGCATAATGCTTGATACCGGATGCCGGGTCAAACGTTACGACATCCTCAACCAGCGAGCCAATCCACTCGGTCCGTGTGCCGGCATTCATAGATATCGCACCGCCGACCGAGCCAGGGATGCCAACGGCAAACTCAAGGCCCGAGAGGCTACGCGACAGGGCATCGTTGACCAGGCGCGCAAACATCACGCCCGCACCGACCGTCAGCGTACAACCGTCATCTGCAACAACCGTGCGCTGAAACTCACGTCCGAGCGAAATGACGGCACCGCGATAACCGCCATCGGCAACCAGCAGATTGGAACCCTTGCCGATGATGACCCACGGCACCTGCTCGCGATCGAGCACCGCCACGGCGCGGCGGAGGGCATGATAGCTATGGCACGTCACAAAGAGGTCGGCCTTGCCGCCGATACGATAGCTCGTATGACGCGCAAGGCGCTCGTCCTCGATCACATCCGTGTCGATCATGCCCGAGAGCGCCATGACGGCGTTAAACAGACCCATTAGACTTAAGCGTCTTTCTTGGCAGTCAGATACTCAATGAACTCGGGACCGACGGTCGTAACGTCACCGGCACCCATAGTGAGCAGCAGGTCGCCCTCGCCCACCATCTGCTCGAGCTCCTGATTAAGCTCAAGACGGCTGGAGCAGTACACGACCTCCTTGCCAGGATGCTTGGCGCGCACGGTATCGGCGAGCATCTTAGAGGTGACACCCGGAATGGGCATCTCGCCAGCCGAGAACACATCAATCAGCAGCAGTTTATCGGCATTGGCAAATGCATCGGCAAAGTCGTCGCAAAGGGCCTGCAGACGCGAATAGCGGTGCGGCTGGAACACGACGTCGACGTGCTTGTAGCCCAGCGACGAAGCGGCAGCAAGCGTCGCCTTGATCTCAGTGGGGTGATGGCCGTAATCATCGACCACGGTGATGCCATCGATATCGCCTACGTGGGTAAAGCGACGACGGACGCCCTCAAAGCTCGAGAGCGCCTTGGCGGCGGCGTCGATGTCAAGGCCCAGGACATGGGCGACGGTGAGTACCGCCGTGGCGTTGAGCATGTTGTGGCGACCGGGATTGCTCTTGATCTCCACAGCATGCTCAGTGCCGTCCTCAAAGCGAACGATAAAGTCGCTCTGGATGCCCTTGACATCCGGGTGCATGCAGACGATGTCGTTGCTCTCGGCAAAGCCGTAGGAAAGCACGTGACGGCCCGTCGACTTGGCGAGCTCGACCAGATGCGAGTCCTCACCGCAGACGATGACGGTGCCGTCCTCGCCCACCAGGCTCATGAATTTGGCGAAAGTTGCCTCGATCTCCTCGATACCCGAGTAGTGATCGAGGTGGTCGGCCTCGACGTTGGTCACAATGACCACGTTGGGGTTCAGGAACAGGAAGGAGCTGTCGGACTCGTCGGCCTCGGCGACAAAGTAGTCGCCCGAGCCGTTCTTGCCGTTCGTGTCATAGCCCTCGACGATGCCACCGATCAAGAAGCTCGGATCCAGACCCATGCGGTCGAGCATGGTGGCGCACATCGAAGACGTGGTGGTCTTGCCATGCGTGCCGGCAACAGCGACGGTGGTGTAGCCGTGGCCCAAAGCAGAGAGCATCTTGGCACGGGGCCACACGGGAATACCAAGCTCGCGAGCACGCACGAGTTCAGGGTTGGACTCCGGAATAGCGGTGGAGACAACAACCACGTCGGGCTTGACCTCGTCGATCGTGGCGGCCTCATGGCCCACATGCACCTTCACACCAGCGCGGGTAAGCTGGCGGATATAACGTGACGTCTTAAGGTCGGAGCCGGTAACGGCATAACCGCGCTCGTGCAGAACGAGGGCGATGCCGCTCATGCCGGCGCCGCCGATACCGATAAAGTGGGCGCTCTTAAACTCGGGCGCGGAGGTTGCAGTCTGGGAATCAGCCATGTGCTCGTGTACTCCTTGCGTAAACACTGCCTGTAACCCGTTAACTGTACCGCACCTACCGCATCAGCGCGAGGGCGACCGACGATATCCCGTCTAACTAACGCAAACCCTCTACCGCATCCGCCAGAAGAGCGGCGGCCCTATCCTGAGCCAGACCACGTGCCGCCTGACGCATGGCGTCGCGCGCCGCCGCGTCATCGACCAAGTGCAGCAGCTCATCGGCAAAGGCAGAACCGTCGATATCGGCATCGGCGCAGAGCACACCGGCCCCGGCGTCGACCAGATAACGGGCATTGGTGGTTTGGTGGTCGGCCGTCGCATGCGGATACGGCACGAGCACCGAGGGCACGGCGAGCGCAGCGATCTCGGCCACGCTCGATGCGCCCGAACGCGAGAGCACCAAATCGGCAGCAGCCAGCATATCGCCCATGTTGTCGATGTAAGGCTGGACGCGGTAACGCTCCGCCTCCTCGGGCGTCAGCGCCAAAGCGCGCTCGGTCTCCTCAAAGCCGTCGGCACCCGTCGAATGCAACACATAGAGGTTCTTGCGCGAAAGCAGCTCGTTTTTGAGCGAAACCACGCGCTCGTTGAGGTGCTGGGCGCCAAGTGAACCGCCAAAGACGAGCAGCAGCGTAGCGTCCTCGGGAACGTCAAGTGCCTTGCGGCCGCGAGCGCGATCGCCTTCGATTACCGAGCGACGTACGGGGTTGCCGGTCATGAGCACGTGGTCAGGGTCACCTTCGCGCTCAAAGACCGAACGCGCTGCCGGCACCGAGATGCACACGCGGGCGGCGTGGGAGTTCATCATCTTGTTGGCCAGGCCCGGAACAGAGTTCTGCTCATGCAGCAGATACGGAACGCCTGCGCCCTTGCACCACCCCAGCAGCGGAACCTCGACATAGGCACCAAAACCTATGGCGACATCGGGCTTGCAGGCTTTTGAAAAATGGCTACCGAGCGCGCGCTTCGCCTTATAGACACGCCACAGCGAGCTCAACGCCGTCCAAGGGCGAGAACGGTCGAAGCCCGTAACCGTAATCGGCACAAAATCGAACCCAGCCTCGGGAACCAGACGACCCTCGAGCTTGTGCGACTGACCCACAAATACAACGTGGTGGCCACGGTCACGCAGCTCCTCGGCCAAGGCGAGTGCGGGGTTGATATGTCCCGCCGTGCCGCCGGCTGCGATAGCAACGGTCATCTTATCGGTCATGGTAGTCCCTTCGTACACGCGGTCCCTGGTCGTCGGTGCGCAGACGCGCCGACGGGTCCGAGTTCAAATCGATTCGATTATATCCGCCGCCCGCGTTGCGAGGGCTGGGGCGCTGAGGACGACCTTGCGGAGCCATTCGCGGGCGTGGACGAGCTGCCGGCTCGGATGGAGAACCATCAAGAACGGTAAAGCCGCTACGCGAAGGTCGTTCACCGCGCACATGGGCCACGCCAGCGGTGCTCTCGTCCATAACGGCAAAGCTCTCGCGGCGACGGTCGTACTCATCGCGACGGGCGCTCTCATACGAAACGCGCAGGATCAGACCGGCGAGCATAAGCGACACGATAATCGACGAACCGCCGTAGCTAATAAACGGCAACGGTTTGCCCGTCATGGGAAACACGTTGAGGATGCCCAGCGCGTTAATCAAAAACTGCACCGCGAGAATGACCGCGGAGCCAGACGCCATAAGCGCGCCCCGACGATCGGTCGCCTGCTCGGCAATGCGAAACGCCGAGTAGATCAGCATCGCAAACACCAAGAAGAACAGCACGGTTCCGACAAAACCGACTTCCTCGCCAATGATGGCCAGGATGTAGTCATTGTGCGCCTCGGGAAGATACGAGTACTTCATGGTTGAGTTGCCGATGCCACGGCCGAACAGACCGCCCGAGGCAAAGGCCATGATGGCAAGCGTGGCCTGATAGCCGTCACCATACTCGTCGGCCCAAGGGTTCAAGGCAACCTGAATGCGCACCATACGGTACGGCTCTGCGACAAGCGCAATCACGATCACGAGAATGCCGAAGATTAGCACGCCGATGATAAATCTGGGGTCGAGACCCGCAAACAACGCCATGCACATGAGGGTCAACAGGATGATCAGGACAGTACCGAAATCGGGCTGGATAAAGATCAGAAAGAGCGAAATGCCCAGGTAGATGCCCATCTTGCGAAGGAATTCGTTGATGTTGCCACCGGGCGAAAAGAAGCGATCAAGCATGATGGCCGAATACGCAATGGCAAATGGCTTTAAAAACTCGGAAGGCTGGAACTGAATACCGGCGATGTTGAGCCAGCGCGTGGCGCCACGGCTGCCGCTGCCCACCAAGAACACCAGAAGCAGTAGCCCTATCATGCCGATAAGGAAGATCCTGAGCACATCCTCCCCAAACCAGCTGTCCGGCAAAACGCGCACGATGGCAATCAGCGCTAGAACACCGACCACGGCAAACGCGGCCTGTCGACCCAGAAAAAACGTCGCCGAGCCATTCTCGTGCAGCGCCTCGACCGAAGACGCCGAGTACACCATCAGCAGGCCAAAGCATACCAAGGTAAACAGGCAGGCCATGAATATCAAACGGGGGCGCATGATACGGGCGGGAACGCCGGCAATATAGCGTTCGCTAAACGTCTGCCTGCCGCGACCGGAACGCGGTGTGCTGCGCCGCGAGGAAGCACGGTCCGAGTCGGGCCTCCTCATACCTTGTCGGGGGCTCTCCTCTCTCACCGGCAACCCCTATTCCATTTGCGATTTCGCCGCAGCGGCAAGCTGGGCCACATAGTCCTTAAACACGCGGCCGCGCTCCTCATAGCCCGAGAACTCATCGAACGAAGAGCAGGCAGGAGAAAGTAAGATCACGTCGCCACGGCTCGACAGCGAACGGGCGACGTCCACGGCATCGCGCAGGTCATCCGCCTGGGCGATATCCACGTCACCATCGACATCGGCCTCGTCCATAGCGGCGGTAAAGCGCTCGCGCGCATCGCCAAAGCAAACGACCGAGCGCACGTTGTCCATAACGACGCGGGCAAAGTCCGCAAGCGGCGTACCCTTATCGTGGCCGCCGAGCAGCAAAATCACATCGTCGTCGGGAAACGCCGTCAGGGCCTTTTCGACTGCATCGGTGTTCGTTGCCTTGGAATCGTTGACGTAGCGCACGCCATCGATCTCGCCACAGGGCTCAACGCGGTGCTCCAGCGGCTGGAACGATGCCAAACCACGGCAAATGCCCTCGGGATCGGCACCGACGGCCAAAGCAGCCGTGGCAGCACATAGGGCATTGATGACATTGTGATGGCCCGAGATCTTGAGCTCGGAAGTGGCGACAAGCTGAGTCTCGACGCCCTTCAGGCGGACGACCAACTTGCCGTCGCGCACAAAGGCGGCGTCTGCACCCTCGGGCTCGTCAAAAGCGACCTTGCAGATGCGGCGGCCCGGCATGTAGATGTACTCATCGAACTCATGGATGCCGGCATCCTCAACGTCGATAACCACGAGGTCGTCGTCGACCATATTCTCGAACAACTTGATCTTGGCAAGCGCATAGTTCTTGTGGCTCTTGTGCCAGCCCAGGTGGTCGGGCGTGATGTTGAGCAGCACCGCCACGCGAGGATGAAGCTCGGCGGTCGTAGCAATCTGATAACTCGACAGCTCGGCCACAAACCACTCATTATGTGCGCGGCCGTCGATCTCGTTCACGGGCGGCTCACCGATATTGCCGACGGCCACGCTGGCTTCACCGGCGGCCTTGAGCAGATAATCAGTCAGCGACGTGGTAGTTGTCTTGCCGTTGGTGCCCGTGATGGCAATCCAATTTTGGGGAGACAAGCGATAGGCAAACTCGGGCTCGCCCATAATCTGAGCGGCATGCTCACGCCCCGCCTTAAAGAAGGACGAGAACTCCGAAATACCCGGGCATGTCACGCACACGTCATAGGCGCCCTCGACCTGTTCGGCCCCATAGACAAACGACGCACCAGCAGCCTCGAGCGCACGCGTGGCGTCATTGGGCTCAGAGGTGCCGCCGCCATACACGGTAACGGCGCTTACGCGCTCGGGATGTGCCAGCGCCCAGCGGGCGACATCGAGACCGGATTTGCCCTGACCCAAAACGAGCAGGCTAAAGACATCAGCAAGAGGCATGAAAGACCACTATCCCAACTGGAAGAACAAAGCAAGGCCAACGGCACCAAAGGCCGCAGCGATAATCCAAAAACGGATGACGACCTTGGTCTCGGCCCAGCCCTTCTTTTCGAAATGATGATGGATGGGCGCCATAAGGAAGACGCGCTTGTGCGTAAAGTGGAAGTAGACAACCTGAATCATGACCGACAGGGTCTCAACGATAAACAGGCCGCCGATGATGAGGGAGACGACCTCGGTGTTGGTCATGATGGACGTGCAGGCAAACGCGGCGCCCAGGGCAAGCGAGCCGGTATCGCCCATAAAGATGCTCGCCGGATAGCAGTTGAACCACAGAAAGCCCAAGCAGGCACCGGCACACGCGGTGCAGAAGATGGACAGGTTCACGTCTCCGTGTAAAAACGCCATGGCAGCCATGGCGAGCATGGCGATCATGGAGGTGCCGCCAGCAAGACCGTCAAGGCCATCGGTCAGGTTCACGGCATTAGAAAGACCGGCGATCATCAGCCAGCAAAAGACAACGTAGAGCCACGGGAACGAAAGGCCGCAGATGGTGGTCGAAAGCACGCCAAGGTCAATCGTCAGGCCGCCGGGAAAACGAATCTCGGGGGCGACGCCGCACCAGTTAACGGCAAGTACCGTAAAGGTGACACAGATAATGGTTAGGCCGATCATCTTGGCATGAGGCGTCAGACCGAGCGAGCGCCCATGCGTAACGGAGGTCAGGTCGTCGATCAGGCCCAGCACGCCTGTCGCCAGCGTGGCGAGCAGCACGAGCACGAGCTCGGTGGTGAGCTTGCCCATCAGCAGGCAGGTCAGCGAAATCGCGACGAGAATAACAACGCCACCCATGGTGGGCGTTCCCTGCTTAACCAAATGACGCTTGGGGCCGTCGGCACGAACCTGCTGGCCGATACCCTCGACCTTAAGTAGCTTGATCCACCACGGCATGAGCAGCAGCGCAATGGCAGCGGCGATGCCAAGCCCCAAAAAAGCCTGATACGTTGGATACGAGGGATTGCCGAACATGGGCTAGCACACACCTTCCACAAAGCGGTCGAGCTCAACAAAGCGGGAACCCTTGACCAGTACAACATCATGTTTTTCAAGCGCGCCGCCCATGCGGTCGAGCACCTGCTGATAATCGGAGAACACCTGGATGCGGTCCTCGTCCATGCCCATCATGCGCGCGGCATCGGCCATAAGCTGGGCCAGCTCACCACCCACGCACGCCAGCATGTCGAGCTTCTTGGCGGCGGCATAGGCGCCCACGAGCTCATGCATGCGAGGAGCCTCATCGCCCATCTCGCCCATCTCGCCCAGGATCGCCATGCGAGACCCCGTGCACGAAAGCGAGCACAGCAGATCGAGACCAGCAGCCATGGATTCGGCGCTGGCGTTATAGGAATCGTCGATGACGCGGGCACCGCTCTTGGCGCGCTTGATCTCCTGGCGGTGCCCGGTGATCGTGAGGCCCCTAAAGGCAGCATCGATCTGCTCGGGCGTCACGCCCAGGCGATAGGCAACTGCGGCGGCCTTAACGGCATTTGGGACGGACTGCACGCCGGGGATGGCAAGCATGGTATCGGTCGTCTCACCTTGGCCAAAATCGAGCGTAAAGACCGGACGGCCCTCGTCATCAACACGAATGTCGCGGGCACGGACCTCATCATCGTCCGAGACGCCGGCCAGCATCACATCGATACCAGCAGGCTGGGCGAACGTATCGCGAATGAACGGCGTAAAGTCGTCCTCACCGCCCAAAACCAGCAGCGGCAAGAAGTCGCCGGCGGCGCACATACCCTGGACAATCTCGGCCTTAGCGCGGGCGATGTTCTCGCGGCTGCCCAAAATGCCGATGTGAGAGGTACCAATCTTGCTCACGATGGCAAGGTTGGGATTGGCGGACTGGGACAGGCGCTCAATCTCGTGGAAATGGTTCATGCCCATCTCGAGCACCAGGACCTCGGTATCGGCCGGAGCGGAAAGCACCGTGAGCGGCATGCCGATCAGGTTATTGAAATTGCCCTTGGTGGCCCAGACACGATAGCGCTTGGCGAGCACGGCGGCGAGCACGTCCTTGGTCGTCGTCTTGCCGATGGAACCGGTAATACCAACGACCAGGCAGCCAAGCTCCAGACGGTACGCGTGCGCCAAACGCAGCAGAAAGTCCTCGGGATCATCGGTCAGCAAGATGGCACAGCCCTTGTCCTGCGCCAGCGAGACCAGCTCGGCCTCGGGCTCACGCGTCATCACGACGGCGCCGGCACCCGACTGGACGGCACGGGAAGCAAAATCATTGCCGTCGACGTTTTCACCGGGAAAGGCGACGAAAATCGTCCCTTCCTCGACCTGACGCGAGTCGATAACGCACCCGCGGCATACCCGATCGGCTTCTCCCGTCACGGTTCGGGCCCCTGTTGCGGCCGCGAGGTTGTTGACGGCGATCTCTATCATTGCAGCTCCCCTGTAAACCTAATAATGCTATCGGCGTATTGTATCCCAGCGCCGCACATGCGTGGTGCAGGGCATGTGAACACCCTCATATGGGACAACAAACCACGCCCCAAAGATTGTAACCCCCTACTTCGTGTGCGGGATACCCAGCACGTCGAGCGCGTTGGCCATAATGGACTGGAACGGCACCGCAGCGGCATCTGAGCCGCTCGGCGTTCCGTCGAGCGTGATATAGCACAGCACCTTGGGCGATTGTGCCGGCGCAAAGCCCATAAAGGACGACATGTAGTTCTCCTTGAGGTAGCCGCCGTTCTCGTCGGCTCGTTCGGCCGTACCGGTCTTACCCGCCACGTCATAGCCGTCAACCGCGCCGCCAACGCCCGTTCCCTCGGACACGACCGTCTGCATGCACGATGTCACCTGGGATGCGGCGTCCTCAGAAATCGCGCGTTCGCCTTCGCCCCAGTCCTTCTCGTCGCCTTTGCTGGACTTATAGAAGTGCGGGGTCATCATCACGCCGCCGTTGGCGATGCCGCCCACGGCACGTGCGATCTCAATCGGCGAGACGGACAGCGCCTGTCCAAAGCTCATCGATCCCAGCGTGGCGCCGTCATACTGGTCACGCTCCTTGACGATGCCCAGGCTCTCGCCCGGAAAATCGACACCGGAGCTGTGACCGATGCCCCACTTGTCCACATAGGCGGCAAAGTCGTCGGCACCGATCTTGCGCCCCACCAGGACAAAGCCCACATTGGACGAACGGCGCATCATCTCGCGCACATCCATGGTCATGCCATAGTCGCGCTTATCGGCATCGGTAACGGTATCGTCGCCCACCTTGATGCTCGCCGGCACCTCAAACGACGTACTCGATCGTACGACGCCCAAGTCGAAGCCGGCGCCCGCCACGAGCGTCTTAAAGACCGAGCCGGGCTCGTAGGCGTCAGTGACCAGGCGCAGGTTCATATCCTCGGTCTTGGCGTTCTCCAGATCGGTCTGGTCGTAGGTCGGGTACGAGCAGGCTGCGAGAATTTCACCGGTCGTGGGGTCGGTGACCAAAGCCGAGCCGTTCTTGGCCTTTGTCTTCTCGACAGCCTCTGCCAGAGCATCCTCAGCCGCACGCTGGATATTGACGTCGAGCGTCGTCACGATATCAACGCCGTCGACCGCGGCCACCTTTTTATAGGCACCGCCCGCGATATAGCTGCCGTCCCTCGCGCGCTCGCGCACGAGAGAACCGTTCGTGCCGGTCAGAAGCTTGTTGTATT
Source organism: uncultured Collinsella sp. (assembly GCA_900546455.1). Classification (GTDB taxonomy): domain Bacteria; phylum Actinomycetota; class Coriobacteriia; order Coriobacteriales; family Coriobacteriaceae; genus Collinsella. Next base: position 34,413 of record URCS01000018.1, read on the forward strand.
GCTTTTCGAGACCCGTCAAGCCGTCGTTGTCCACATTCACTACACCCAGCACCTGCGATGCCAGATTGCCGTATGGATATACGCGCTTCATGGCCTGCTCAAAAAGCACGCCGGGCAGGTTCTTCTTCTCCAGCACCGCAGCATCGTCTTCGTCCACTTGGCGCTTGATATACACCCAGGTGCCATCGGACTCGACGAGCTTGCGGCAGGTCTTTTTATCGATTCCAGTTGCCTTGACCAGCGCCGACACCGTCTTGTCAACATCCTCGACAAGCTGCGGGTTCACGGCGATGTTGCGACATTCGACCGACGACGCCAGCACGTTACCGTTGCGGTCGTAGATGGTGCCGCGTTTGGCATAGAGGGTCTGCGCAAGCAGGCGGCGCGCATCGGCACGCTCGCGCAGTTTATCGGCTTCGACAATTTGATAGTCGGCAAGGCGAAAGACGCCCAAGCCCAAGCCAAGCCCAATGAAGCCCATGACGGCTTTGCGGCGAGGCAGAGGCGCGCCTGTGAGCCATTCGGTCGACGAACTCTTGCGCGACCTGGTGTTATGCACTTGAGGGCCGCCCGAGCCGCGAAGTCGCGACGCCGGGTCGTTGCCACGGGACTGCCCGGCGTTGTAAGATTGCCGACCCGTTCCTTGATAACCAGAACGTCCCCGCGACGAGGGACGTCCAGAACCGCAGCCCCCATCGGAACCGCGGCGATAGTCATTTGTCATACTCAGCTACCGTCTTGCTACTGAGCGGTCGCGGTCGCGTTGGCGCCCGCGGCTGCATCCTGCGAAAAGTCAAGTGTAACGCTCTCGCTGGGCTCCACCATGCCATAAGCGCCCGCAAGGTCGCGAATGCGCGTGTCGGCGCCATAGACCGAATGCATGACCTCCAGGTCGGAGCTCTCATCGGTCGCCTTTTCGAGCGTGTTGGTAAGCTCGGCGTTGCTGTTGAGCACCTGGGCCGTAACGCCGGCGAGCGCCACGCGGGCGACGCCAATCGTCATGAAGATAGCCGCAATGATGCAAAACGTTTTAAGAACGCTCATGAAAACCGGGCTTACCGCCTGGTTTGCCTGACGGCCCGCGCCCGTGTAGACATCAAAGCGCGGCGTGCGCTGCTCACGGGGAGCAACGGGGGCCTGCGGCGTCTCACGATAGGCGGGCATGGCGTTCATATCATAGGCGAGTGCTGCGCTTGAAGTGTTGTAGCCCATGATATGCCGCCTCCCATCCCGAGTACGTTGGTAGTGTGTTTAAGCTTCGTTTATGGTGCGAGCGGGAGGTCCAATATCGCGCGGTCGCGCCTACAGACGCTGCGCCACGCGGATTTTGGCTGATCTCGCCCGAGGGTTGCGCTCAACCTCATCAGGCTGGGCAACCAAGGGTTTGCGAGTGATGACCTTGAGTATCGGCACGTTGCCGCACACGCACACCGGAATCTCCGGCGGACACGTGCACCCCTGGCTCATCTCCTTAAAGTGGTTCTTTACGATACGGTCCTCGAGCGAGTGATACGAGATGACGCAAATACGCCCGCCCGGGTTGAGCCACCTGGTGGCGGCATCAAGCCCTCTCTCGAGCACATCGAGCTCGTGATTGACCTCGATGCGAATGGCCTGGAAACTTTTCTTGGCCGGGTGTCCGCCATGCCGACGAGCGGCAGCCGGGATACCCGCCTTGATGATCTCGACAAATTGGCCGGTGGTTTCGATCGGTTCTTGCTCGCGGCGGCGCACGATCTCGCGCGCGATCTGCGAGGCGAACTTCTCTTCGCCGTAGACGCGTAGAATCCGGGCGAGGTCGTGTTCGTTGTAGGTGTTGATGACCTCAGCTGCGTTTAAGGTGTTATTACCCGGATCCATCCGCATGTCCAATGGGGCATCCTCGTTATACGAAAAGCCCCTGCCAGGGATATCGAGTTGCGGTGACGAAACGCCCAAATCGAACAGGAAGCCATCGACCCCAGGCACCTCGGCCGAGCAAAGCAGCTCGTCCAAGTCGCCGAAGTTGCCCTTCAGCAGCTGGTGCGGAACGCCGGGAACCTCGCGGTCCAGACGGGCGCCAGCGGCCTCGAGGGCCATGTCGTCCTGATCGACGCCGAGCAAAAGGCCGGTTTTCCCCACCTGCGCGGCCATCTTTACCGAATGGCCGGCACCGCCAAGGGTGCAGTCGCAGACGACGGAGCCGCTCTTTAGCTGCAGCGACTCAAGCACTTCGCCGAGCATGACAGGTTCATGCCGATATTCTTGTGTCAAGATCCCACGCTCCATCCGTTACTCGTGCCTTGCCCTTACGAGAAGAAGAGGTCCAGCAGGGCCTCGTCATCATCGTCCTCATCGGCCGTAGCGCGGTCCCAAACCTCAAGGTGGTCGTAGTTGCCCACAACCGTGACCTCGCGGTCGAGGTTCGCCTGCTTGCGGAGAGACTCAGAAAGACCGATACGACCCGCGCTGTCCACATCCATCGACGTGGTGCGCTTGTTGATCGCCCTCATGAGCTTCTGGTCGTTGATGTCACGCGGGTTAAAACCCTCGTGGCCCTCACGACCCGCGAAGAGTCCTTCGACCCACTTATCGAAGGCCTCGGCAGAGAACACGTACAGAGCATCGACATCCAGGGCTTTAAACACGCGAACGTGCTCTCCAAGCTCCTCGCGAAGGGGTGCAGGCAGGGATAGACGACCTTTTGCATCGAGATTGCGCTCGTATGCACCAGTCATTCCCATGTGCGCCCTCCCCTCGGTTACTCAGATGGCACGTACGCGGGGAACCACCCCGCCTGTCGACGTCATCAATAATATGGGGAACCGCCCCATTTTTCAACACCTTTCCCCACCCCTTCCCCCAC
>URCS01000019.1 GCA_900546455.1 uncultured Collinsella sp.
CAAGACCATCGACCCCGCGCTGGCCCAGGCCCGCATGCTCGACATTCTGGCCATCGCGCCGCGTATCCTGGACGTGCCGGCCGAACATGTGCACGCCAAGGCCCGCATGCGTTCGCGCGGCGGCTCGCAGTACGGCAAGCAGGGCGCCGGTAAGGGCGCATCAGGCGAGCGCGCCAACATCGCACGCCGTCGCCTCCCGCTCATCGAAGAGGGCGGGCTCACCTTTGCCGTCAACTTTGACGACTACCTGGATGTGGGTATCTTCCTGGATCACCGCGTCACCCGCAACCTGGTGCGCGAGCACGCCAAGCAGGCGCGCCGCTTCCTCAACCTGTTCGCCTATACCGGCACCGCCACCTGCTATGCGGCAGACGGCGGCGTCGAGGAGACCGTGACGGTCGACCTTTCCAACACCTATCTGGACTGGGCCGAGCGCAATATGCGTCAGAACGGCTTTGTGGGACCGCAGCATCACTTTGTGCGCGACGACGTGCTCGCCTGGATTCGCGACCAGCGTCAGACGCGCAACCGCTGGGACCTGATCTTTGTCGACCCGCCCACGTTTTCGAACTCGTCTAAGATGGGCCGCCGCACCTGGGATGTCCAGCGCGACCATGTTGAACTTTTGGCCGGTGTATCGCGCCTGCTCGCGCAGGGCGGCCATGCCATCTTTAGCTGCAACCTGCGCGGCTTCCGTCCCGAGACGCGCAAGCTCGCACGCGCGGGCGTGGTATTGGAGGACATTACGGCGCGGACCATCCCCGAGGACTTCGCGCGCAACCAGAAGGTGCACCACTGCTATATCGTGCGCCGCCTGCCCATCGAGGACGCCATGGCAGAAGTCGGCTTTAGTGCCGAGGAGATTGCCGAGCGCGTCGAGGAGCTGCGCAACCCCGAGGCCCGCAAGCCCCGCGCAACGGCGCCCGCGCACGCGCAGGCCGGCAACGGCAAGTCCAACTTTGCCGACAAACCCTCCCCCGCCGGCAAGCCCAAAAAGAAGAAGTTCTACGCCAGCAAGCCCAAGGGCAAATAGACAAAGTTGCGGTGGAATAGTTCCTAAAAATGCCTGGTAAAGGACCAAACAGGAACTATTTCACCGCAACTCATATTGGGATGGTGGTTGGCGATCTAGCCTTGGGTGACCAATCGGTAACCGATGCCCACGTGGGTTTGGATGTAGCGCGGATGCGCGGGGTCAGACTCGATTTTCTTGCGCAGCGTGCCCATAAAGACACGCAGGCTCGCCAGGTCGCTCTTAGTTGCCGTGCCCCAAATCTCGTGCAGGATAAACTGGTGCGTCAGCACCTTGTCGGCGTTATGCGCCAGCAGGCACAGGAGCTTGTACTCGATCGGCGTCAAATGCAGTTCCTCGCCATCCATCGTGGCGATGCCGGCATCAAAATCGATATGCAACTCGCCGGTATCGAACGAGCCCTCGGAGGCAACGCCGCCTGTTTGCGCATACGAGAGACGCCTGAGCGTCGTGCGAATGCGCGCAAGCAACTCCTCGACCGAAAACGGCTTGGTCAGGTAGTCGTCGGCGCCGGCATCGAGCGCGCGGATCTTGTCCGCATCCTCGCTGCGCGCCGAGACCACGATGATCGGCATGCCCGACCATGCGCGCACCGACTCCACCACCTTGACGCCGTCCATATCGGGCAGGCCCAAATCGAGAAGCACGATGCTCGGCGTCTGCGATGAGGCGGCGGCGATGGCGGCATGGGCGGTCTCCACGGCCATATGACGCAAGCCGTGCGCCTCGAGTGCGGCAACGATAAGGTTGCGAACGGCGGGATCGTCCTCAACGACCAAGATGAGCGGTTTTACGGCAGAGTTCGGCACAGCGCTACTCCTTATCAAACGAAACGTCGGCGACGGGAAGCTCAATCGTAAAGACCGAGCCGTGCGGGTCCGCCGCGGCAACCTCTATGCTACCGCCATGCGCCAACGCAATGGAGCGGCAGAGCGAAAGACCTAGGCCCACGCTGCGGTGGCTATCGGCAAGACCATGGTTGGCGGTGTAGAACGACTCAAAGATCCGCTCGCGGTCCTCGGGCGCAATGCCCGGGCCGTCATCGGCCACCGAGCACGCCACGCGTCCATCGTCGACGCCAATCGAAATCACGATATGCGAGCCTGCGGGCGTATAGGTGATGGCGTTGTTCACCAGATTGACCACCAGCTGCACCATCAGACGCGCATCGACGTTGACGAGCGCCGGCTCGTCGCACGGCACCACCTTAAGGTCGTGCTCGCGCACGGCAGGGTTCACGTGGCGCAGTGCCTCCTCGACGATATCGTCCATGAGCTCGAGCGTGGTCGACAGATGCATGCCGCCACCCTCGAGCTTGGTGATAGCGAGCAGATTCTCGACAGTGGCGTTGAGCCATTGCGCATCCGAGCGAATGGACAGGAGCAGGCCGCGGCGCGTCTGGGCGTCGAGCACGGCGGTGCCGGTCGAGCCCTGGTCGAGCAGCACGTCGGCATTACCCGAAATACTGGTGAGCGGCGTACGCAGATCGTGCGAGATGGAGCGCAGCAGGTTGGCGCGCAGCTGTTCGTTTTTGGCGAGCACCGCCGCCTCCTCGCGGGCCTCCATGGCGCGGGCGCGATCGAGTGCCAGCTCGCCTTCGCTCACGATGGCATCGGCAAGTGTCCGTTCCTCGTGTGTTAGCACATCGGGCTCGGCAACGATAGCCAGCACGCCCACCACCGAGGCGGGGTCGCCCGAGCGCACGAAGCCGTCGCCCGTGCGAACCGTCAGGTAGATGCCATAAAACGCCGAACCGCCAAACGTGGCGTCGAGCGGCGTTCCCACGTAGGCGGACGCCGAGAGCCTCGGCGGCATCTGCGGCGCCAGCTCGTGCACCGGGGCGGCATCGCACACGGCCGTGTACGTCGCACGCGGCAGCAGGTCATCGCCCTCGGCGTCGGCGCTGTACCACACAACCGGACAGCCCGAAAGACGCGCCAGCTGCGTGGCCATGGCGTGAACGATCTGATGCTGATCGGCGCACCGCTGCAGCATGCGGTTGGTCTCGAGCACCATATGCGTGCGACGGTCGCTGGCGGCAGCCTGTGCCAAGGCGCGGCGCAGGGCCAACGCAATCGAGCTCGACACAAGCGAGACCACAAACATGATGAAGAACATGCCGGGATAGACGCGGTCGATAAACGACAGCGAGCAGCGCGGGTCGACAAACAAGAAGTTGTAGAGTGCCACGGCGACAGCCGAGCTCAGCAAGCAATACAGGCGACTCCAGGTAAAGAATGCGCACAGCTGAACGGCGAACACATAGACGATCATGATGCTCGGCGCGAGACCCGGATGGTCGAGCAGCGCGCCCACAATCGTCGCCGTGACCAGCAGCCCCACCGACACGCAGGCGTCATACAGAGGAGTGCGGCGCGTCAGCGTTGTGCGCCGCCACCAAAAGCTATCGGCAATATCGCCGTCCGTACGGACGTCCATCAGCGCCCCGCCCCTCTCTCAAAAACAAAAACCACCACAAAGGAACAGGCACCTTTGTGGTGGTTTCCCTTGTGGTGGTTCCAAGTGTAAAGCCTTCTACGACCGGCGGTCGCTAGACAAACAGCACGTGCGCGAGCAGCGCGCAAACGCACGCCGCGACAAGCACCGTCACCACGATCGAGATCACGCGGTCGGCCATATCCATGTTGGCACGATTCGTAAAGAACCGATCTTCGGCGGCATCGACGCGCGCCTCACGCACCAGCTCGGTCGCAAAATCGCAACCGTCAAGCACCTTTGCATCCATGGTTTCCTCCCAGGACTCAATCACTGTCATTGCAAGCCTGCCCGTTCGCAGCCAAACCTCAAGCGTCGACTACGGCCGCTCGTTGGGGGCCAGGCGCTGCATCTTGTTCACGGCCTTGAACTTGGTGAACAGCGGCACGTACTCAAAGCTCACGTTGGAGTTCTCCAGGCCGTACCAACGCGCAGGCGTGCCGGCGGCGCGGCGGATGATGTACTTGAGCGTGATGGCCGTACGCTCGCTCGGCTCCACATCGCTTTCGGGCGCCAGAAGCTTACGGATCAGGACGAACTTGAACGTGCCGATGTTACCCGGATCCTTGTAGACCGAGTAGTCATGCGTCTGCGGCGGCAGCTCGCCGGTGGCAGCCAGGTCCTGAACGACCTGACGCAGGTAGGCATTGACGCGCTGGTTGATCTTGTAGCCCAGGTACAGATGCACGCGGAACACGTAATCGGTGCCGAACGTCTCGACCGAATAGGCAAAGGTGTGCGGTTCGTCCATGGTCTCGACATTCACAAACCACCAGGCGCGGGCGCGCTTGGGATGCTTGTCCAAGATCGAATAGACGATATCGCGGTCGATGTAGTCGGTATGGGTGTCCTTGGTCAGGTACACGACGTTGTCGCTCATGCGCTCGTAACGGTCGTCGTCGCGCAGGCGCTTGAGCTGCGGCAGGTAGCTGCGCAGCGGCAGAAGCGTAAACTGGCGCTGCTCAACAGCCGTACCGTTGTACCAGCACACCATGATGCCCATGATGAGCGCGGCCATGAGGATGGTGAAGTAGCCGCCGTGGAAGAACTTGGTAAGTGAGCTCACGAAGAAGAAGCCTTCGAGCAAAAGGAAGAAGGCCGCGAAGATCCACGGAGCAACCTTGAGCTTGCGCTCCTCGTGCAGGTAGAAGAAGAGCAGCAGCGTGGTGCACATCATAGTCAGCGTAATGGCAAGGCCGTAGGCGGCTTCCATATGCGCCGAGTTCTGGAACAGCAGCACCACGATGACGCAGCCGACAAGCATGACGTTGTTGACCATGGGGATGTAGAGCTGGCCCTTGGTCTCGGCAGGGTAGAAGACCTGCATGTGCGGCATGAGGTCCAGACGGCTGGCCTCGGACACCAGCGAGAATGCGCCGGTGATGAGCGCCTGCGAGGCAATGATGGCCGCGACGGTGGAAAGGCCGACGGCAAACGGGCGCAGGCCCGGGGCGAGCATCTGGTAGAACGGGTTGAGGTCGGCAATGCCCATGAGCTCGGGGTTGGCAGCGTTGTTCATAAGCCAAGCGCCCTGGCCCATATAGGAAAGCAGCAGGCAGCACTTAACGAACGGCCAGGTAGCGTAGATGTTGCCGCGGCCGACGTGGCCCATGTCGGAGTAGAGCGCCTCGGCACCGGTGGTGGCGAGGAAGCAGCTGCCCAGAATCATGATGCCCGCGTGGTTGTTGGGGCTCAGCAAAAAGGCGATGCCGCGCACCGGGTTGAGGCACAGCAGCACGGCGGGGTGCTGGAAGACAAAGAACAGACCCGTGCCGCCCAGGAACAGGAACCACAGCGTCATGATGGGGCCAAAGGCGTGACCGATCTTGGCCGTACCGATGCGCTGTACCAAGAAGAGCACGATGATGATGGCGAGCGTAATGGCGACGACGCGGCCTTGGTCATCGCCCAGCACGGCATGGACCGCCGGGATGGTGCGCAGGCCCTCGATGGCCGTGGTAACGGTAACGGCCGGCGTGAGGATGCCGTCGGCGAGCAGCGCGGCGCCACCTAGCATGGCGGGGATGATAAGCCACTTGCCACAGCGCTTGACCAGACTGTACAGGGCAAAGATACCGCCCTCGCCATGGTTATCGGCGCGCAGCGAGATGAGCACATACTTGATGGTGGTCAGCAACGTGACCGTCCACACGACAAGGGAGAGCGCGCCGAGCACGAACTCCTCCGTGACGCTTCCGATGCCGCCGTTGCCGGCAACGAGCGCCTTGGTTACATACATAGGGCTGGTGCCGATATCGCCGTACACCACGCCCAGCGTGACGAGCATCGCCGAGATGCTCACAGGAATCGCAGCGTGCGAAGCTGCCTCCTTGGCCTTTTGTTCCATAAGCCGGTTTCCTCCCAACTTTAATGTTCGAAGGAATTATAGGTAATCGGCCCATGTTTGAATGGCACTGTTTTCCCAGCTAGATAAACATTTATACGGCCTTTAAGCCACCTCGGCGATATGGAATGTGACAAAGGGACTGTCTCTTTGTCGCATCCGTCATTTTCCGAGCCAATTTTTGAACCACCACTCCATGGAGCGGCTCATCTCGGCCATAAAGGGACTCGTGTGCTTGCGGGTATAGATGTCCACGACGCGCTCCCCCACCACGCGGGCATGCGGACGGAACATCGCGTCCATCTCGGCTACCTGCGCGTCCATAGTCGCAGCATCGGCGCGGCAGTAGCGCTCCTCGTGCACCAGGTTCACCACGGGATGCGCAATGGCCGGACGCTCCTTACGGGGCGTGCCGACGATGAGCATCGACAGCGGCATGGTATACGGAGGCAGATCGAGCAGCTCGGCCACTTCCTCGGCATTCTCGACGATATCACCGATGTAGCAGCTCCCCAGGCCCAGGGCCTCGGCGGCGACCACGGCGTTTTGCGCAGCGATCACGGCGTCCTGGGCCGCGATGGCAAAGTCACCCAAACCCGGTGCACGGCGGGGCGCCTTGCCCGTGCGCTCGACAAACTCGGGCTCAAAGCAGCCCACGTGCTCAAACAGATCGATCCACTTGGCATAGTCGACCACAAATATAAGTGCCCAGGGCGCCTTGGCGATCATGGGCTGGTGGTCGCACAGGTCGGCCAGACGATCCAGCGTAGCCTGCTCGCGAATGCTCACGATGGAATACATCATCATGGCGCCCGCCGACGGCGCGCGACTCGCCGCATGCAAAATTGCCGCCCGCTGCTCGTCGGTCACCGCCACGGGACGGTCGTCGTCATCACGCGCGAAGGCACGCGTGGAGGAACGGTGCTCCAACGTGTCCAGCACCGCATTGCCCGTCGTCTCGACCGGATAGCCGCCCGCGTCCATGCCAGCGTCCACGTCACCCGCACTCGTCATACAAGCCCGTTCGTTCATCGCCTCATCCTCGCCAATTCTTTAAGAAGCCTTTACGTTTCCGTGTAATTCCCGTCCATTATCGCGCAGGTCGCCACTACATTGCGCCACACCGTCACACGTGCGCGTTAATATGGCTGGTTGTTGTGCGCAGACACCAATTGCAGCGCATATCTTGGTAACAATCGGGTAAACCCCCGCTTTCGTACGTTTTAGTTTGTGAGGAGTCTCAGCATGTTCGCTGCCGCCATCTCGCTCGTCGGTCTTGCGGCGACCGTCTACCTTGTCTTGCGCGAGGCCAAGGCCATTCGCGCTCAGTCGGGCACCGTTGCCAAGGGCGCCTTCGCCTGGAGCGTCGCCTTTGGCCTGTTCCAGCTCTTTTTGACCGTCTGGGGCGCTATCGGCCTCGTGGCGCAAAACGAGCCGCTCGCCTTTGTGATGCTCATCCTGACCAACGCCATCCTCACCGGCTGCGCTTGGGCCAGCATCGCCCGCGACCGCATCGCCCCGCGCGTCTTTGCGTTCGCCGGGCCCGACGCCCCCGCCCCCACCGGCAAGCTCGCCCGCCTGCGCGGAGCCTTTGTGGGTAAACCGCTCGTCGCCGCCGTCCTGTGCCTGCTGCTCGCCGGCGTCTTTGCGCTGCTGGGCATGGAGGTCTCGTCCAACCACGACTTTACCTGGGTCTACCCCCTGTGCATCCTGCTCGAGTGGGCCATCATCACCACGCTCATGGTCGGCCTGTTCTTCCTGTTCCAGCGCCACGGCGCAGCCCCCGCGGTCTTGGCCTTTGCCCTCTTTGTCCTGGGCATTGCCGAGTTCTTCGTCATCACGTTTAAATCCATGCCCATCCAGCCGGGCGACCTTTCGGCCATCTCCACCGCCGCCGCGGTCGCCGGCACCGGCTACACCTTCTCGATCTCGCTGTTCTGCGTGCTGTCCATGGGCTTTACCGCCATCGCCATGCTGCTGTGCGAGTACGCCGGCCTGGTGGCACCGCACCGTCAGAAGGGCGCCGCCAACGCCAAGCGCATGCTGCTCACCAACCTGCTCGTCGCCGTGCTGTGCCTGGGCGGTGTGACCGCACACGTCACGCTCATCGACTACTACAACACCCTCGGCATCACCGTCTACACCTGGCGCCCGCTCGAGAGCTACTGGCGCGAGGGCTACCTGCCCGCTTTCATTAGCGCAGCGCAGTCCATCAAGCCGCCCAAACCCGCCGACTACTCCGTCGACGATGCCAAGGCCACGCTCAAAAAGTACGCCAAGGCCTATGACAAATCCGACGCGGCTAAGAGCGATGAGCGCGCCGCCGCAAAGGAGCAGTTCGACAGCGAGAAGCCCACGGTCATCGCCATCATGAACGAGACCTTCTCGGATCTGTCGATCTACCAGAACATGCGCGCCGGCTACGAGGGCCCGCAGTACTTTAAGAACCTGTCCAACTGCCTCAGCCGCGGCAAGCTCTACGTGAGCGCCTACGGCGGCGGTACCGCCAATACCGAGTTTGAGTTTATGACCGGCAACTCCATGGCCAACCTGGGCTCGGGCGTGTACCCCTACACCATCTACAACATGGAAACGACCGGGAACCTGGCAGAGCAGTTCAAGTCGCTCGGATATTCCACCACGGCCATGCACCCCAACCACGCCACCAACTGGAACCGCGAGAACGTGTACAAGGACTTTGGCTTTGACCGGTTCCTGTCCATCAACGACTTCCAGGGAGCCGACACTCTGCGCGGTATGGTGACCGACCAGGCGACCTATGACAAGATTCTTGAGCTGCTCGACCAGAACGCCGATCCGCAGTTTATCTTCGACGTGACCATGCAGAACCACTCGGGCTACGACACGGGCCTGCTGCCGGTCGACAAGCAGATGCACCTGAACATCGACACGACCGATCTGGACGCCAAGACCGTCGAGGACGGCACGCTCTCCGATGTCGACGAGTACGTCTCGTGCATCGAGCAGTCCGACCAGGCGCTGCGCTACTTCCTTAACGCCCTGAGCAAGCTCGACCGCAAGGTGGTCGTGGTGTTCTGGGGCGATCACCAGCCGTTCTTCCCGTCCAAGTTCAACGACAAGTGGTTTACCGGTGAGGACGACGCCACGCATCAGGAGCGTCTGTGGCAGACCGACTACATCATCTGGGCCAACTACGACGTTGCCGGCTGCGACCAGACGAGCGAGGTCGACGACCTGTCCACCAACTACCTGTCCACGCAGCTTATGCAGCTGATCGGCGCACCCCTCTCCGACTACCAGAAGGCGCACATGACGCTGCGTGAGTCGCTGCCCGCCATCAACTCGGTGGGCTACGAGGACGCCAGCCTGCGCTGGGCGCTCTCCTCCAACGTCACCGGCGACGACGCCGCCGCAGCAGCCGCCACCAAGGCGCGCGAGGATTACGCCAAGATGCAGTACTACGAGATGTTCCGCGACGGCAAGAACGTGTACACCGAGCATTTCCAGACCGAGGCCAACGAGACCGACCCCAACCTGGCGCCGGGTACGACCAAGATCAAGTAGCGGCGCGTCTTAACTGGTTCGTCTGCCCGGCGGCACGGAACGTAAGGTTCCCTGCTCGGACAGTCCTGCTCGCACGGAGAGCACATTAAGTGCTCTCCGGCTCGTGCGGAACTCGCGATGAACCTTACATTCCGCGTCGCCGGGCAGACGCCTCGGTGTTGAAGCGCGGCTTGTCATGGGGACATCTGCTGAACATATATAAGTTGAAGGCCACGTCTTGTGGCCTTCAACTTGCGCAGGACTGTAGAGCAGGGAACTTCGTGCCCGCCACCCGGGAGGGCGTTGCATTTAGAAGATGGACCTAGCGCTTATTCCTTTGAGACAAGAACAGCGCGACCATAAAAGCGATAATCGCTAGCGTTAGCAGCGTCAAAAGCAGAGCGAGCGAGTTGTCGCCCGTCGCAGCCAGGCCAAACAGGCCGGGCTTTTTGGGGCCAGCGGGCTGCGCAGGAATTGTTTCGCCATCGTCCTCGGCAGTGATTTCCCAGCGAATGGTCTTGTTTGCGTCGGCAAGCTCATTGCCTACCGACGTCGGGACACTTAGTTGCAAATTGAGCACTGTGCTGCCATCGCTCGTAAACGTTGCGACCTGCGTAGGGTGGGCGAACACGCTGCCCGGCGTTCCTGCCTGGAGCCAGTCTGCGGACGCATCGCTGACCGCTGCCGTTAATGTGATGGGCGACAGCAGGTGTGTCGTCTCGTGATCGACAACGGCGCGCACAAATACGCGCACCTGGGACTTTACGCCTGTGGCGCGAATCTCGATCTGCTGCTCGCGCTCATCGCCCGGCATTAGATCTTTAAAAGCTGGAAACAGGTCGGGCTCCCCCGAGGACATCGTCGCCCCCGAGACCGTCAGCTGGCGCGCATTTCCGTCATACGCAATCGCGGGAGTATCGGCGAACGCACGGGCGGGAACGGCGAGCGCGACCACGCAGAGAATGGCCGCGACCACGCAACGCAAGGAGCGCGCAACGCCTTTGCGAATCGGGAACGCCATACTTACGCACCTCCATGCGGCGGCACCAGCACGCCATCCTTGACCGTGCAACCCCATGCCTCTGTAACCGCATCGTCGGGCGTGGATTGAATTGCCTGGGTCGAAATGTCGACGACCAGGTTCTTACCAGCTGCCTTCCGCTCGGTCACGCTCTTGATGAGCACGTCCGTCTTGCCGAGCGGCGCAACAGGAGACGTCCAGTAGTAGAACCCGTCGCTCGCAAGAACCCAAGATGAAGGGCTGTTAGCGGCAGCGGCATCGCCTTTATCGCCCCACTCAATGGTGTAGTCGGCGTCGGCAACCGGCTCATCCCACAGGCGCGCGCCATCCTGATCCTGCCAGTAGATATCCACCGCAACACGCAGGTATGCCGGAGCCGATCCCGTGTTTTTAACCGAGACATCCCTTTTCACGTTGTCCTTGAGCGTCTCGTCCACTGAAGGCGACACCGAGCCAAAGCCAAACTCGTTGACCAGCACGCCCGTAACCGAAAGCCACGCAAAGGTGCCGGCAGCGCCGGCCAAAAGGAGAACGCCGACAAGGAGGGCGACGATCCGCTTGCGCTTAGTCATCCTAGTCCTCCCTCCTCAGCGTGCCGTTTTCCCAAACATTCTTGGCACGCGAGCCACCATCGACCCATTTGTCCTTCGCGCGCGTGTTGACGCACGTCACCACGGTGTCGCCCGCGCTCGAGGCGGACGAGATGGTCAGCTCGGCAGATTTACCGGGCGCCTTGCCCGGCGTGCTCAGTTCACCCTCGTAGCGCCATGCCCAAGCCGTATCTTCCTCGACGGTATAGATGCCCGTCGACGCGGCAAATTGCACGCTGCCGACATACCAGGTCTTGCCGTTTTCTTGCTGCGTCCCATCGACCTTTACCTCGACCATGCGCGTCTCGGCAGGAGAATCCTCCGACGCCTTGCGTGTCACCTTAAAGCGGAACGTTTGTCCCATGGCGCTGGCATCGGTAGTCTTTTTAACGACCGTCAGCGCATGAGTCTGGTCAAAGTTGAACACAGCATTGCCGTCGCCTTGCTCCCCTTCGCCCGTCGTCTTGGAATCCAGGCGGTTGGCCAAGTCGAACGAACCATTACCCGAGCCCAGGCTGTAGAGCGAGACAAGCTTGCCGTTTACGGGCTCCTCCGTCACGGATGCATTGGGGCCATAGCTCGCCTGCTTAACCGTGACAGTCAACTGCGTTCCCATAAACGGCTCGGCAAAGCAAACCTTAAACGGCGCCTTATCGGCATTGTCATCGACCGTATTGGCAGCAGTGGGATCGAGCAGCCACTTGAGCTTCGCGGTCATGGCTACGGGGTTCGCAGCATCGGACGTGTCGTTGGCGGTCACGCGATACGTCACGGGATACAGATCCATGTCTCCCGTGATCGGCTCGCCCTTAAACCCATTCCAAGACTTCGCAGTGCCATCGACACCCACATATCGCCACTCCAGGAAGAGTTCGCGCACGTCACCGCTGGTCGCCGCCCGCTCATCGAGCTGCGCAACGATCTTGGAATAAGCGTCCGGGTCATACGCGACGGACTTTTGTTCCATCACGGGATCGCCCTTGTCATCAAAGACCGGGTTGCCACCCTCATCCATCTTGGGAACATCGACGTCATGAACGAAACCCGCGCCCGTCGCTCGCTCGTCGTCCGAGTCGACCGTCGCCGTAAAGATGACCGACCCGTCGACACCGTGATAGCGCACCTTATGCGGCGCGATCTTGTACACCGCGGTGTAGGTCACGCTCTCAAAGGGCTCACTGCCCTCGAGGGGATACTTCTCGTCATCGGTCATCAGGGTGTATTTGCCATCGGATTCATAGTCGCGCGACCAGCCGACAAAGTCGTACTTGGTGCCGTCAATGCCCACAACCTCCTTGACAGCCTTGACCTCAAGAGAAATCTGGTCGCCGGAATCAGTACGGCCGAGACCGCGGACAAGAGCAGGATTCGCGAGATTTGAGTCGATGTTCGATTGAACGGTAACCAGGCTGGGACGGTAGACCGGGTACAGCTCCATGGGGGCCTTGACCACGGTAGAAGCACTCACCATACGGATACCCTCAGACCAAGCGACATAGCCCTTGCCAGGTGCCGGCTGGGCTTCCGTCCAGCCCACGAAGACGTTGAACGCACCTCCTGTATCCGCATCGATAGTGCTGACGTCATAAGTGGGCTTCGGGATGCCGCCATCAAGGTTGCCGAGCATATCGCCTTTCTGAGCAACTTTGCCATCCACATCTTTGGCATTGAGATGGTACACGACCGCCAACGGCGAATAGTACGCCACAAATGTATAGGCCCCGCCGGGTTCCACCTGATAGGAATACGAGTTATCGCCGTTAGGTTCGAGCTTTTTAACTTCGCCATTCGGAAGCTCAATCTCAACCTTCTGCAACTCATACAGCTTACCGCCCGCTTTATAAACCGGCGTCGCAACGTCAGGGGTCACCGTTGCCGTAGCAGGGTCGGTGCCCGCGTTGATAACGGGAGCGATGTCGTACCTAGGCACATTAACCTTGTCCGTGCCATCAAAACCTGCGCGGTGCAGGTTGGTGGTGTAGTTGACGTCGTACTTTGCGTAGACGGGATAGGCATCCTGGCACTGGGTGACCTTGGAGTCATCCGTCGCCAAGTATGGCGCCGCCTTCTCCGAATTGCTCGTCACATAGGGGTCGTTGGCGACATCATAGATATATTTCCAGACGGCAGAATCCTTCTTGACCTCGGCGGTCGAAATCCAGCCCAGGAACTTATAGCCCAGCACGGCCATGTCAGCATCAGTCGGAGAGGACTCGAGGGTCAGATCTGGATTTTCAATTGTGTCGCTGTCCCCGCCGGAATTCTTATCAACCGTATCATTCGTATAGATGAATGGATACTTGTACGTGTAATGAGGATCCTCTTCGCCACTCTTCTTTTGGAGCAAATTACTCTCGTAGCGACGTGTCGTTTCCTTGCAGACCGTGCCATCTTTCTTATAAAAATCGACGCGCGTCGTCACCATCGCACGCATGCGATATTTCGAAGTGAAATTGATTGAAGCCTTTACGGTATCCTTCTTTTCAGGAGTATTGAGATATGTCCATCGACCGCCGATTCTCTCAAGCGTCCAAAACTTCAAGCTATAACGATCGCTAGATGGCTTAAACGTGTACTGCAACGCATTAATAACCTTTTCCTCGTCAAACGTTCCAGAACCCGGGAAATCTGTATCCACAAGGACATTCTTTAGGGTATCCGCCCCCGTATCGTTTCTCACGTTATGCGAATATGCGCTCATGGGGGCCACGATTAGCGTATTGCTGTCGTAGTATCCCTCTGCGCATTCGCCCTTATAGGCATCCTTGTCGCCATGATTAACGTGCTCGGAACCCCAGTGAACCACGTTCTCTCGAACATAGCTTGTGCCGACCTGCTCGTTAAGCGGTGTTTTGTACTCGTTCCATACAGAGCAAAGGAGTTCCGAATTCGTGTATTCATCGTTCGCGTACGCGCAGACGTAATAATCCACGCGGTACTCAAAGCGCGCCGTATAGGTGTGCGGCACGGTTAGATCGACATCGGCAGGGAGTGTATAGCCTGGGTCACGGCTTACGCGGACCTCAACCGTGGACCCATCGGCGGCCTGCTTGTTTTCGTACCAGCCCAGGAAGCGATACCCATCGGGCAGCTTGCCGCCCTCGGACAGGGGCGTACCGTCCGTGTCGCGCACCTGTACCGTGTAGACGCTGGTGCCGTCCCCGGCAGTCTGGACGTCGACTTTGGTTTTGCCAACGCCGTCACGTAGGGTCTCATTGTCGATTTTGTCCTGCTCATTGCCCTCGAACACCGTCATGATGTTCGACACGTAGTCGCTGTACACGGGATAGAAATCGGTGGGGCCGACCACGGCAATCTCGCTGCCCGCGGGATAGAATACTCCCTTGTTTTTCAGATCAGCCAGCTGATCTGAGGTAATGGCAGCATAGGCGCCATTCATGCTCTTATCGGCGTTCGGCTGCGTGGTCCATCCAATAAACGTCGCGGTAGGCGGCAAGCCGCCGCGATCTGCGGGGGCAGCCGGCGTCAAACCGGCGCCATAGCGGTACCAGTCCGTGGACGGATCGTGTGCCTTGCCGTCTTTCCAATCAAGCGTCTCGCCCTTAACGTTATAGAACAGCACCTGCGCCTCGTATGAAGCGATAAAGAGATCATTGCCCTTGAAGCCCTCACTCTCGGCATGATCCTTGCCGTTGTCGGCAGTGTAGATAGAGGTCGCCTCGTGCTTCGTGTTGTCCTGAACGCGCTTGCCATCCCTCACAGCAGCATCATCGGTCTTGCCATCAAACCAGCTGTTGTCTTGTCCGATTCGGTTCACACGCACATCGGGCTCGCGGAACCAGCCCATAAAGCGGTAGCCGTCGTTCGCCTCGCTCAGCCCCTCAGGCTTTGCGGAGGTCTCCTGCTTGAACGTCACCGATGTATCGCCCTGGGCCAAGCCCTGGGCAGTTCCCGCCAGCACGGCACTCACGGCAAAGGCGTACGGATCCGTGGTCGCCTGGTCTTTGCCAAGTTTGGTCTTCTCGATTGTCGCGGTACCCGCGCCGGGAAAATCAATCGTCGCCTTAACGCTCTGGCCATGCACGGGGATATTCAGCCTGTAATCCATCGCCCACTCGTTGGCATGCGAACCGCCAAGGGCCTCATCGTTAGCGGTCGAGCGCATGGTGCCGGCACAGAAGTCGTAGTCGTGCTCCTCCCACAGCTCGCGCGTGGTGTAGCGCCCGTCGTCCCACGGGCCAAAGCCGTCGCCCTTGGTGGTACCGTCGCCGCCAAACGAGGGGATCTTCTTTTTGGCAGGATTGCCCTGGCTATTGCCAGACAGGCTCACGCTCGGCTTAAAGTAGCACTCGGTGACCGTCGCATCTCCCTTGTTGGCGCGCGCAGCAATGCCGCCCAGGTTCACATCGTTTTGGATGATGGGGATCACGGCGATGGGGTTGTATTGACGCGAGCTCAGGTCGCCCGCAAAGTGGCTGCGGACGAGCTCGTTGCCCTTTTCAGTCAAAATACGGCCCGCCAGGCCACCCGTCCACGCGCGCGTCACGGCGACAACGCCCACGTACGATGCGGCATAGCTGTAGCACTGCGCCGTCGAGAAGCAGTCGATGATCTTGGCGTCGCCCGCCATGCAGCCCACAAAGCCCGAGGCGTACACGTTGTTGCCGCCCAGGGCGCCGACGGCCACATCGTATTTATTGGTGACGTCGGTCATGCCCTTCTCGGCAATCGAGCCATCCTCGTTGCGCGTAGGCGTCACGCGGCAGTACTCGATGGTCGAGTTCTTGACGTAGCCGGCAAACGCCGCCATATACAGGCCCTCGCCACCGATTGCCTGCACGCCCGAGGTCGTGTTGTTGACGGCGCGGCCGCCACGGACCTCGCAGTTGTAGAGGCTGCAGCCGTCGAGATCGCCGGCGATCAGGCCTCCCTCAAAGCCCGCGTTGGTAATCACGTTGAGCATGTTGTTGGCGCAAGTCACGTGCAGGGTGCTCTCCATGACCATGACGTTTTCGAAGCTGGTGTTGACGGCCTTGCCCACGATGATGCCGCCGCGGAAGTCCGCCCAGATGTTGGCGTCCTCGACAAGGAAGTTCTTGATGGTGGCGCCGTCGGTCTCGGCAAAGAAGCCCGTGTCGCGCTCGGGGTCCAAGACCTTATTCTCGTAGTTCAGGCCCTTCACGGTATGGTTTTGACCGTCAAAGACGCCCTTAAAGGGATGCTCTTTGTTGCCAAAGGAGAGGTGCTTGACCGTATCCGCAACAATGGCGTTCATATCATCATCGTTAAGAACGATATCGTTATCGAGATAGACGCGCCACTGCGATGTGTCGCGCTGACGCGACAGCGCGACACACGCCAAGAAGTCGTTCCTGTTTGTGATATGGAATTCGGTCTGTTCCTCGGCATGCGCCACCGCCGGCAGCACCATAACGCAGCAAAGGGCAATCGCCGCGACGGCAATCAGCCTGCTGAGCACACCTCGATTTCTGTTCTTGATCTCCATGGGCTAGTTCGCCTCCGGCCAGCCTGCGACGTCGAGCACGTCGAGGACGGTATCGTTTGTCTGCTGGTTTTTGGCCTGCACGGCCTGAACGTCGATATCGAGCCTGAACGAACCGTCGCGCGCGGCATCGTGGTAGTCGCCCACAAAGCGCAGCGAGTCCATGAGGCTTTCCGTCATGGCACCGGGGTCGAGCATGCCGCCACGACCAGCCAATCCGCGGTAGTAGTACCACCCATCGCCGCCATCGATCCACGGGGACCCCTCGCCCGCGTTCGCGTGAAAGGCAACGTTGCCCGAGGCATCCGCACTCGTACCGTCGGGTGCCACTGACGTCATGCGCAGACGAGCGCGAACGTACTCAGGCTGCGTTCCGGCGTTCTCCACGCGCACAATGCGGCTGATGTCAGAGCCCCCGGCCTTGGTGTCGGGATAGTCCCCGTGCTCGTTGGCCTCAAACGGAATCTCCTCGCCCTGCTCGTTTAGGGTGTATTCGCAGACTCGTACCTTCACGCTGCCAAACGATAGGACGTTGTTCGCCGGAACCATATCAACGGTAAAAGCCAGCGTGCCACACAGGCACGCCAGGGCCAACAGCGCAATCGCGGCAAGCGCCAAGGTGCGTTTCTGATTGTCGGAAAGATTGTTGAGCATTACGTTCGCCAATCGTCGATCAAAGGGGAACCGAGATCCCGACCCGAATATTGGGGTGGGGGCGGACCGGGATCTCAGTGGGGGTGGGGCTACTACTGGTTCTTAATGGTATTAGCCCAAGTCTTGGCCTGAGTGACGGCGTTGTCAGCAGCGCTGGTGTTGCCGTCCGTCTGGTCGGCTCCGAAGATGTAGGCGGAAACCTTCATCGTGGGGTTCGTGGCGACCATGGAGCCCTCCAGGGTGCCCGGGAACACAACCTTGCTAAAGAGCTCGCCGGTGTAGACGTCCTCACTAGCGCTCTTGGCGGGGAGGGCAACAGGTTTGTCATCGGTAGCACCCTTGGCGTACATGAACAGACCGCTCAGGTACTGGCCGTCGGCAGAGGAGGTCACCTGTCCATTAACCGGCTTCCAGTTGTCGTTGAGGGCGAAGTACGGGGTGTTCTCGGCAGCGGTGTCATCCTTGACCATGGCGTTCTTCACGTAGATGAACACGTAGGCGTCGTCTGAGCCCTTCGCGATGCCAACGTTCGGGTTCTTATCGGTGCTGGAGCCAGGAACAATCTTGGAGTTGTCTTTCCACTTGGTCTCGAACAGATAGGCTTTGTCGGTATTATTACCGGTGCCAGGCTTATCGGGCTGGTCGGGATCGGGCTTCTTTTCGGGAATGTTGATGCTGCCCACCGTAAACACGTTGTTCAGCGTCTGCGTGGCTGTCAGCCATGCATAGGTGCCCACGCCGGCAGCCAGCACCAGCAGCAGCAGGGCGGCAACGATGCCGTAGCGTTTTTTCTTCTTGTTTTCCATCGTTCTCTTCCTTTCGAAAACCGACTTCCCCGGCAACGGCCCTTGCCGCCGCCGACACCTCTCCCTGCTGCTATGAACGCCGCTCTCTCACATGCGCGCGGGTATGCTTGCCCGCAGGCTCGTCGGGAACCATCCGATCGAGCACTATCGACGCCGCGACCAGCAGCGCCAGAACGGCCACCACAACAAGCAAACCGGGCATCGTCGTGCAATATGCGTTAACGAAGCCCAGGTAAGGGACACAAAAAGAAACGACGCCGATCACGCGTGAAAAAGGCGTCTGCTCGGCGTCGTGCATGATGCTTCCATCTGCATTTTTGTTTGCGATTCCCTGCGTGCTGATCGTCTGCGCCACAGGGTCGACCTCGTACACCTGGTGGGTCACTGCGGCGCCGTCCGATCGGTAAAAAGTTGCATTGTCGCCCACGGCAATATCCGATGGCTCAACCTGGCGAACAAACACCATGGAGCCAACGGGAAGCTTGGGCTCCATAGAGCCCGAAAGCACTGCAAAAGGCGTGTATCCAAATGCGCGGGGAGCAAAAGAAACAACGGCAAGGGCTATGACAAGCGCAAGCGCCAGACTGCTAAGAAGTGCAATAAAACGTTTGAGTCCGCGAGTCATCAAAACGATTAATCCATCCCCATCGAGGCCTTATTCGATCCCCTGAAGGGGCAGTCGCTTTCCTCGGGCACCGCAAGGCACTAAAAAGTGAGTTCGAAAAAAGCCAATTTGAATTCTTTTCGTAACAAAAACGTTAGCGATGTCCTGCATTTTTATCAAGCTCTCAGCGCCAAACGCTACCAATTTAGGCGTAAGCGGTCATTTATCCCCATACCGGACTGCCATATCCAATATCTACTACTAACCCCCTACGCATCTTCTTCATAGGGGGTCTGTTTTTTGAATATCTAAAAGAATGCGCCCCCCCCCCGACATTAAAACATACTGCCCTATGTCTTATTTATTTTTAACCCCCCTGCGGGTTTAAGGCAGCCCATTGTAGTTCGCAGCCCATACCTTCTGGAAGGCGTGTCCCAATCTTCAGGTCCGGAGTGGGATGCGGTTTCCGCTTGTGACACCGATGGGAAAGCACGTCCCACTCCGATCACAAATTCCGGGTCACATTTTCCGCCAAGGCTTCAACCGGAAACCGTGTCCCATTTCTCAGCCGAATACTGGGATGCATTTTCCACTGAGCCCCTCAACCGGAAAGTGCATCCCATTCCAAGCCTTGATTCCGGGACATACTTTCCAAGACCCCGCCCATTCGGAAAGCCCGTCCCGCTCTGAATACATCCGGACATGGAATATCCGCTTATAAGGCCTTCCATCAATAAAGGGGCGCCCGCCCGGCGGCGGAATATAAGGTTTATCGCGAGTTCCGCACGAGCCGGAGAGCACTTAATGTGCTCTCCGTGCGAGCAGGACTGTAGAGTAGGAAACCTTATATTCCGCCGCCGGGCGGGCGAAACATTTAGAAGATGGACCTAGCACTCCTTCTTCATGGCGCTGTAGCCAATCAGCACGGTCCACACGTACGCGCGGGTCTTGGGGATCATGAGCATGCCGATAGCCGGGACAACCTCGGCCCACAGGACCACGGGAATGTAGAAGCCAAAGCTCAGCACAATGGTGAGCCACATCCAGCGGAAGGCTTCGTCGTTATCTTCCCTGGCACTGCGGTAAAACAGCACGATGACCATAAGGCCCATGATGGCAAACGGGATGTTGCGCAGGATACCCCATGCAAGCGGGGTCTGGTTGGTGAGCCACTGGTTTTGCGGCAGCATGCACAGCGCGACACGCATGACGGCCAGGGCAAAGATCGCCACGGTCGTTCCGACGTGGTTCTTCACCTGGTAGCGCTCGCGCCACACGTAGTAGAGCAGTACGTAGAAGATGGTCATGGTAATCGAGGTAATCCACTCGCCCAGGCCCAGCTGCACGGCATAAGCGTCAAAGCCGGTCGTGCAGAGCGCCAGCGCGCGGGGGACCAGGTGGAACGAATCACCGGCGCCCAAAACGACCGCCATCCAGCCAAACAGCTGGAACTGACGGTTGCCCTTGCTGCCGCGAATCATATGGATACCGATGGTGATGACCGTCACCAAGTACACGATGTCAAAAAGCGTTTCGAAAATAGCACGCATATATATGTCTCCTTAAAAGAATGGTTGCAAAGAACGGTTTGGCTTCCTGGTTCCGGGCATCACCCCCTTAATATGAACGTTGTTCACTTTCTTGCAGTAAAAATCCCCGCCTTGCGTGGGGACTGTTAGTAGAGGGTTCGACGCGTGATCTCGAGCACGGCGCTCGGATCAAAGTCTTGCCGAATCACGGCAGAGAGCATAAGCGAGAACAGGACCTCGGCAAATTGCTCGGCAGAAAACTGATCGGTAAAGGCGTCCGGGCGCACCCGAGGATCACGCTTGAGCACCACGCAAAGCTGGTCGAGGATATGCTGCCAGGCATGATGCATGCGGCGCTTGCCATCCGCGGTGTCCTGCTGCATGAATCCCAGCGAGTGATGCGTAAAGAAGCCCGGATACTTTTGACAGCTGTGCTCCATCTGGCGATACATCCAGCGAACGCATGCGAGCGTGTTGTCCAGAACGGCCGCGTCCTCGGGGTGATGGAAAATGTCACCCCAAACGTTTGCTACGGTTGCGCCCACAAGTGTCAAGAAAAAAAGCCTCGAGAATTCCGAGGCTTTCACATTTGTATTGTTTTGCACGAAGGACCGCGAACGGCGAAGCTACTCCCCCAGCACGGCCTTCTTGGCGGCGGCGGACATGTCCTCGAGGTCTTCTTTGGTGGGGTGATCCTTTGCGGCTACCCAGTTGTCGAGCAGCATCTTAAAGCGTGCGTTGTCGGGATCTTGCTCGAGCATGGCCTCGTAGCGCTGCTTGACCGCGGGGCCCATCTTGCCCTGGCACATGGCCCAACCCGCAAGCTCGGCGTCATCGGCCAAATTTGAGGTCACGCGATCAATAATCTGCTGGTAGTAGCTCTGGTCGGCGCCAAAGCCGCAGGTGCCGAACAGGAAGACGCGCTTGCCGTGTAGGGCAGAAAGCAATGCCGCGACCGAAGGCGTGCAGGCGCCCTTGTCGCACCAAAAACCGACGAGCACGGTATCGGCCGCGCAAGCCCCCTGCGCCTCGCACTCGACCTGCTCGGCATCCGCGTCATCGCTCAGCGCAGCAGCGTGGATAAACTCAACGCCGGCAGCCTGCAGGGCGCGCTTGATTGCACCCGAAACCATCCTGGTATTACCGCTCTTGCTGTTAACCACCAAAGAGCATGTCATAGTCACGTTGCTCGTTTCCCCCAAAACTAAAGCCACTAATGCAATTTATTAGATGAATATCTTAGTACTAACGTGACAGATGTAAACCACCTTCTGCCGATTGGCAGAGCGGATGATATCAATGGACAAACACACCAGCAACGCAAGCCCCTAAATCTATAAGCTTTGAGACAGCTAAGCCGCCCTATGCCCCGAATCAATGACAATCGTCACCACAATATGACGTCAATCGTCACCATAATTCTCCGTTAATCATCACCTCAGATTTTCATTAATCGTCACCACGCAGCTGGTAGAATACATAATCAAGGCAAATTAAGAAGGTGACGGTATGGATAGATATGTAGACAGATGCATCGATAAGGGAATCAGGCATAGTCTCGATATCTTCGGTGCGGTTCTCATTCAAGGCCCAAAGTGGTGCGGAAAGACCACTACGGCAAAACGTTTTGCTAGATCATCCTTGTCTCTTTCCGATCCAACTGGAAATTTTGCCGCCCTCCAGCTGGCTCGGATCGATCCAGCACAGGCAATAGCAGGACCCTCTCCTAGGCTCATCGATGAATGGCAGGAAGAGCCAAAGCTGTGGGATGCCGTACGTTTCGAGTGTGACGCAAGACAGGGAGAATCCGGACAGTTTATTCTTACGGGCTCAGCAACGCCGCGAGATTCGAAGCAGCCGATGCATAACGGCGTTGGACGAATAGCAAGGTTGCGAATGGATACCATGACGCTGTTCGAGCTCGGCGTTTCTTCGGGCGCGGCTTCGATTAGAGCGCTGCTTTCCGGCCACCCCGCCAAGCAGGCGGTCGGATCGATCGCTGGTGTCGCCGGCATCGCCGATTTGCTGTGTCGCGGTGGTTGGCCTCAAGCGATGGGGAAAACAACTGAAAATGCTATGCGGATTGCCGCTGCTTATGTTGATGGCGTATGCGAATCGGATGTTTCTAGAACTGACGGCGTCAAACGTGATCCGGTCAAGGTCAGGTCTCTTTTGACATCGCTTGCGCGAAATGAGTCGACACTTGCTGGATCGAAGTCCATCGATAAAGATATCGGTACCGGCGTTTCGAAGAATTCGGTCTCCAGATACATGGATGCTCTGAGACGAATCAATATCATCGACGATATCCCGGCTTGGCATCCGGTGCTCAGGTCGCCGGTAAAGCTGCGGCAAAGTGCGAAAAGGCACCTCGCCGACCCTTCGCTTGCCGTTGCGCTGCTCGGAGCAAATCCGGAGTCATTGGCATCCGACCCGAAGACACTGGGGCTGCTCTTCGAATCCCTCGTCCTGCACGACCTTAAGGTCTATGCCGCCGCAAATGACTCATCGGTGTCCCACTACCACGACGCCGACGATCTCGAGGTCGATGCCGTTATACACAGGCGCGATGGAACTTGGATTGCCGTGGAAGTAAAACTCGGAAGCCCGCAGATCCCCGAGGCGTCTGCAAACCTGCTTCGACTCGAGCGCAAGCTGGTCGAACGCGGCGAGAGGCCTCCCGCGGCCAAACTCATCGTCATCGGGTTCGGCATGCCGGTCCACACAACGCCCGAGGGCATCATCGTTGCCCCCGTTGACACGCTCGCGCCCTAGCGCTGCGTTACATGTCCCGCGTCTTGCTCACTGGGCGAATTGGCTGCGGTAGAGCTCGGCGTAGAAGCCGCCTGCCGCGAGCAGCTCGTCGTGTGTGCCGCGCTCGATAATCTCGCCGTCGCGCATCACTAGGATGCAGTCGGCGTTTCGGATCGTCGACAGGCGATGCGCCACGACAAAGCTCGTGCGACCGGCCATGAGCTCGTCGAATGCCGCCTGCACCTGCAGCTCGGTACGCGTATCGATGCTCGACGTTGCCTCGTCCAGCAGCAGAATCGCCGGATCGGTAAGCATGACGCGCGCGATGCACAGCAGCTGTTTTTGACCCTGGCTAAACGTGCCGCCGTCCTCGCCGATCACCGTATCGTAGCCGCCTGGCAGCTGCACGATAAACTTATGCGCATGAGCGCGCTTGGCGGCCTCGACGATCTGCTCGCGCGTGGCATCGGAGCAACCGTAGGCAATGTTTTCGGCCACCGTGCCCTCGAACAGCCAGGTGTCCTGCAGCACCATGCCAAAGGCGCGGCGCAGGCTCGCACGCGTGTAGTCACGCGAGGAGCGACCATCGACCGCGATGCGCCCAGTATCGATATCGTAAAAGCGCAGCAGCAGGTTGATGAGCGTCGTCTTGCCACAGCCCGTGGGGCCGACGAGGGCATAGCGCATACCGGGCTTGGCATCGATGCAGATATCCTGCAGCAGTTTGTGGGCGGGCACATAGCTAAAGTCCACATGCTCAAACGAAACCTCGCCCTTCGGGGCGGCGAGCTCAATGGCATCCACAGCGTCGGGCTCCTGCTCGCGCGCATCGAGCAACGCGAACATGCGGCGCGCCGAGGCATACGCCGTCTGGATTTGCGTAATGACGTTGGTGACCTCGTTGAATGGCTTGGTGTACTGGTTAGCATAGGACAGAAAGATTTGCACGCCGCCCACCGTGAGCGCCGCAGGTACGCCCGTGATCACGCCCGCGCAGCCAATCACGGCGACCACGGCGTAGATGATGTTATTGATGAAGCGCGTACCGGGGTTAGAAAGCGAACCCATAAACTGCGCGCGCTCACCTGCCGTGTAGAGCTCAGCGTTGAGAGCATCGAAGCGCTGTTGAGCGTGCGGGCCGTAGGCGAAGGCGTCCACGAGCTTTTGCTCACCCACATACTCCTCGATATGACCGCCGAGTTGGCCCTGGATGCGCTGTTGAGCAGTGAAGCTCTTATTGGAAAGCTTGGCGATGGCACCGGCCGCAAAGATGGAAAGCGGCGTGACGAGCACCACTACGAGCGTCATGGTCAGGTTGATGGAGAGCATAAACGCGAGCGTGCCCACGATGGTGATGACGCCGGTAAAGAGCTGCGTAAAGCCCTGCAGCAGGCCGTCACCCACCTGATCGACGTCATTGACCACGCGGCTCATGAGGTCGCCGTGGGCATGGCCATCGATAAAGCTGAGTGGCATGCGGCTGAGCTTGTCGCTCGCCTCCACGCGCATGTCGCGCACCGTCTCGTAGGACAGACGGTTGACGCAGTAGCCCTGCAGCCACTGGAAGGCCGCCGCGCCCACCACGACAATCGCGAGCTTGGTAACGAGCGGCAGCAGTGCGTCAAAGTCCACCTGCCCGGCGGCAACGATGAGGTCGATGCCCTCGCCAATGAGGATGGGCGTATAGAGTTGCAAGATCACCGAGATGGCGGCGCTCACAAACGACGCCGTAAACGAAATGCGATGCGGACGGACGTAGCCCAGCAGGCGGCGAGTCACCGCGCCCACGGGGTAGCGCTCGGGGTCGCCGGGCTGATGCGGACCGTCACCCAAGTCGTTGAGGCCATCGTTGCCGGACACGTTGGCCGTCATCGTGGCGACCGAACCGGAAGAAGTATACGGATTCATTTAGCAGCCCTCCTTTGCGCAAGTGGATGCCGGGGCAGCCGGGGCGGACGCGGGACTTGGGACAGACGCGGGCGTCGCGCTCCCCTGCTGACCCTCGAGCTCCTCGCGACGAAGCTGCGACTGGCAAATCTCGCGATAGAGCTGACAGGTCGCATAGAGCTCGTCATGTGTGCCCAGGCCGGCAACCGAGCCATGGTCGAGCACGCAGATCATGTCGGCGTCGCGTACGGTCGAGACGCGCTGGCTCACGATGACGGTCGTGAGCGGCAGCCCACCCTCGGCGGCACCACGCACGCTGCGCTCGCGGATGGCATGGCGAAGCGCCGCGTCGGTCTTAAAGTCGAGCGCCGAGGCAGAATCGTCCATGACCAGGATCTGTGGCGAGCCGACCATGGCAGCACCGCACCGTCGTCGACGCTTTTCGACTCGTCCGGGACCAGGGCCGCGCGGTTTACTTCGCGCACGATGCCGGTGCCGGAGCAGGTCGGGCAGGCGCCGGCCGAGTTGAAGGCGAGCAATTCGGCGCCGGGCGCGTGGAATTCCTTGCCGCAGCCAGCACAGGTGATGGGCAGGCCGACCGCCACGTTCAGCGTCGGTTCATTGCGCGCCCCGCAATGCGGGCACACGTGCGAGGCGACGCGGGAAAACAGGAGTCGCAGGCTGTTGAGCAATTCGGTCATCGTGCCGAACGTCGAACGGATGCCGGGCACAGTGGGCCGCTGGTGCAGGGCCAGCGCGGCCGGCACATGCAGCACTTCGTCCACCTGGGCGCGGCTGGCTTGAGTCAGTCGACGGCGCGTGTACGTGGACAGCGCTTCCAAGTAGCGCCGCGAACCTTCCGCATACAGCACGCCGAGCGCCAGAGAGCTTTTGCCCGAACCGGAGACGCCGGCCACGCCCACCAGTTCGCCCAGCGGAATGTCGATGTCGATGTTCTTGAGGTTATGCACGCGCGCACCGCGCACCTCAATCGCCTGCGGCCGTTGATCGTCGCTCATGCTCGGCACTGCTCCGCCGCCGCAAGGTCGGCTTTCAGGGCGGAAGACAGTTCATCGAGCAGCGGCAGCCATCGATCCGCACGCACCGAGCAAATGCGGCGGGTGGCGTCTTTGCTGATTTCGATGAATCCGGCTTGTTCCAGCAGTTTGATGTGATGGGACACGGCCGTGCGGGACAGTGCCGACGATTCGGCCAGCTCCCCCACCGTCTGCGGCCCATGGCACACCAATTGCACCAGCAACTGCTGCCGGTTCGGATCCTTCAGCGTCTCGAACAGCGGAACGCATTGGTTGAGGATTTCCAGGCTCCTGATCGGCTGGTCACATGCCTCGTGGCCTGCCGCCGCCGCGCTATCTGACCTCTGTTCAAGTGTCACGCCGTCACCTCTTTCTCGACTTCGCCCTTGGCTGCCGCCGCCTGAGCTTCATGGTCTCCAGTATCATCACGGCCAACGACGGCGGCTGAACGCCGGACGAGAATCTTTCGTCTTGGGCACCGTCCGCCACCTGCAATCCGATTCCCCAGTTTCACTGATGGCCTTTGCGCCGGCGCGGTGTCAGCGCACCCATGCCATGCTGTTTCAGCGCGAATAGCAGCGCGCATGCCGCCGATGCGCGAATCCGGTTCCTTGCTGGTCGGGCTGGTCGGCGAGCGGCTGAATCTTGATTCGGCGTCGCGGCATCCGATCATCCTCCGGCGCTACGCGCTCTCAGCGGGGATTAAAGCAAAAAGGACCTCGTGAACTGGTTTTGATCAGGCCCCTCTATGCTGGACTGTCTGAATGACGACGAGCTGCACACCCTATACGGCTACCTGCAGCGCATCATCGACGCCTCCTCCGACGGCGTACCGGCTTCGACCGCCGAGGACGCCAAGAAGCGAGCGCTACTTATCGAGCACCCCAAGCGCAGGCACATGACGGCCGACCGCGCATAATTCGCGAACAGCCCACACAACTTTGCGGCCACGCAAACGACGGCCGCGCAATCGTTCAATCATTTAGTTACAAGGTCATCCAGCCGCACGATCATCCAGCTCCCCTTACAAGCACGTCCAATTCACCATTTACACGGCATTTTGCACCAAAACCCTACTTTAAAATGCGGCATTTTGCACCAAAGCCCCATTTTGAAATGCGGCATTTTTGCACATACAAGGCAGAAAATGCTACCCTCATAAGGGATTCGGAAAGGAGCTGCCATGCTTGAGCGCAAAATCTCGGACGATCTGCTGGAATGGAAGCGGAGCGGTACCGGCAAAGCACTGCTGCTGACCGGCGCTCGCCAGATCGGCAAGAGCTACGCGGTACGCGAGTTCGCCAAGCACGAATACGCCCATTACCTTGAAATCAACCTGTACGAGAACAAGCAGGCGGCCCGAGCGCTCGCATCGGCGAACGACGTGCAGGAGTTCATCAGCCGCCTTACCTTGTTCTCACCTTCAACGCTCATTCCCGGTGATACGTTGATTTTCATCGACGAGGTGCAAGAGGCACCGGATGTGATGACCATGGTCAAGTTTCTGGTGGCCGATGGCCGTTTCGATTATGTGTTCTCCGGTTCCATGCTCGGCACTGAGTTCAAGGGCGTACGCTCCTACCCCGTTGGCTCGGTCATCGAAAAAACCATGCGTCCCATGGATTTTGAGGAATTCTGTTGGGCCATCGGCGTACAGAAGTCGACACTTGAAAACATCCGAGAATCCTGCCGGTCGGTCACGCCAATCGACCGGTACATTCACGATGCAATGATGACGAACTTCCGCACCTATCTGGTAGTCGGCGGCATGCCGGAAGTCGTGCAACGTTTTCTGGACACCAAGGGTGATTTGGCGGCTGTGCGCGCGGTGCAGAACGAGTTGAACCGGCAATATCGCCACGATATTTCGCAGTACGCAGGCAATCGCGCATTGCAGGTGCAGGAGATCTTCGACCAGCTCCCCACTCAGCTGATTGACGGTAACGGCAGATTCGCCGTCTCCTCCATCAGCCCCGGTGCTCGGTACGACCGCAATCAGAAGGATTTTCTTTGGCTTGTCGATGCGGGTGTGGCATTGAAAACCAACTGCGTCACCGAGCCGAAAACACCATTGAAACGCACGGCGCAATCACCGAAGTTCAAACTGTACCAGTCTGATACCGGTATGCTCATGGCACGATACCCGCAACCGACCGCGCAAGCCGCATACCTTGATGATTCCTCACCGAATCTGGGTGCCATCTACGAGAACGTGATTGCTCAGGAGCTGACGGCGCAAGGCATTCCGCTGTATTACTACATGGCAAAGAAACATGGTGAAGTCGATTTCATCGCTGACACGAACGCCGATTCTGTGATGCCGTTCGAGGTCAAGTCGGGGCGCAGCTACCGCACGCACGCCGCCATCGACGCCGTATTGGCCAATGCCGAATATCGCATCTCGCAGGGCGTGGTGCTGTCCCGCTCCAATATTGCGCAGGACGGCGGAACAACCTATCTTCCGCTGTATGCCACGTACTGCTTGCGAGATGTCTGCAATCTGGCCTCACCCTCGACCGTCAGCACCATCGGCGACTTTTCGCTGACGGTGCACCCCGTGTAGGCTTCGCATCGGTGCGCGCTTTACCACTGCGCGCACAGGGCGTTGAAGGCGTCATCGAGGCTCGCGCCAAGCCGGCGGGCCTCGTCGGCATAGGTCTTGGCCGCGCGCACCAGCGGTTCGGGAATCGGCTTGACCCGTTTTACACGCGCCGCGCGGCCGGCACCGGTGTCGATGATGCCGCAGTCGGCGAGTTCGGTGTACGCCTTGGCCACGGTTCCCGACGCGATGCGCAGTGTCCACCGGTTCGCCGGAATCGGCCTACCAGACCGGCACCCCGGCCACTACCCCATCGAGCAGCTGCTTATTCCGATCGAGGGCACGGCTTATACATCGGCGCGACCTGACTCAAGCCGTTCGCCACGTGCGGCGCTTTCGGCATCACCGACGAGGCCCTCGCCCAGTCCGCTGCACAGTACAAGGCACTGCTCGCCGAGTAACAGGTGACCGGTTTGCGTCACCACAATCGTTCAGCGTAAACCGCGTCAGACACATCACAACGTCCGTATGTATGCGGCCCTACAAAGGGGACGCATACATACGGACGTTAAATACCACTGCGGTAAACCCCGTCACACCACGCGATTAGAACCGGATCAACGCCTTAATAACTTTGCGCTGGTCCATGGCCTCATAAGCGTCCTGAATATGGTCGAGGTCATATTCGGCGGTGAACACGCGGCCAGGGTTAATCTCGCCTTTAAGCACCGCATCCAGCAGACCACCGTCAATATCGTAGTGGCGCACGGGAGCCGGGCCGCCCTTGATGCCGATGTTGCCGTAGAACGTGCCTTCGGCGCTGATCTCCACGTCGTGCGGCAGACCCACACGACCAATCACGCCACCGCGGCGAATCAGGCCAATCGCCGTGTCGAAGGACTGCTTGGAGCCCACGCATTCGAGCACCGCGTCCGCACCATAGCCGCCGGTCATCTCCAGCACCTTGTCAATAGCCTCTTGGCCACGCTCGGGCACGATATCAGTCGCACCGAATTCGCGGGCGAGCGCCGCGCGATCCTCGTGACGGCTCATGGCAATAATGCGCGTGGCACCACGCATCTTGGCGGCAATCACACCGCACAGGCCGACTGCACCATCGCCCATGACCACGGCTGTGTCACCGGGCTTGACCTCGGCAGAAACCGCCGCGTGATAACCGGTGGACATCACATCGGAAATGGTCAGCAGCGATGCGAGCTGTTCATCGGAATAATCTTCCGGTGAACCGGGCACCTTGACCACGGTGCCGTCCGCCTCGGGCACACGCAGGTATTCGGCCTGACAAGCGGAGAAGTAGCCCCCGTGCGGGCACACGGATTCGAAGCCGGCCTTGCATACCGGGCACTTGCCGCAGCTGTACGGGAATGGCACGACCACGAAATCACCTGGCTTAACGGATTCGACCGCCGCGCCAGTCTCCTCGACCACGCCAATGGCTTCGTGGCCCACCTGACTGTGTGCGGCCTGTCCGCTCAGCCCACGGAAGAACCACAAATCAGAGCCGCATACACAGGTGCGCACCATGCGAATTACGATGTCATCATCCTGCTGAAGTGCCGCCTTTGGCACTTCTTCCACGGTCATCTTGCCAGGCTCAACGAAAATCGCGGCTTTCATGGTTTCAGACATATTCACAACTCCTTGTTTCCGGCACCGAGCGATTAGGGCCCGTTATCCTCATGTTCCATTAAACGACAATCGATCTGTATTAGCCAATAGCCATAAACCATGTTGAGCCATACCCACGAGGTATGGAAGCAACCAAGCAATTCATCTACGTGCTTTATCGCCTCACGGCAACCAAGTTCATCGGCATTGCAGAAGTCTCTTGCCGAAATCCACCGCGATAGGCCAATATCCGAGATACTGCTGCCGTTTGTTGTCGCCGCCACGAGTAGGCTAAGGAACCGGCGATGGAACCCGCCTGAACTCGTTTCGAACCGCACACTGCTGATAGTTCCTATACACGATTTGATATTGCATGGAATCGTTGTGTCTTCAGCAGGATTCAGCGGTTTCAGGAAAGGCTATTATGGATTCGCAATCCCCATCCGCAGGTGCCCGGCCGATTACGCACACGACCACTCCCCCGGCGCGCAAGCTCCCCGATATTCATCTTGATATTGTGTTGGTCGTCTTCTGCGGCGGTGCGATCGGCACCGCTATCCGCTATGCGTTCGCACAGATTCCCGCGGCTGGCAGCTTCCATACCGGCACGTTTGTGGCCAACATGCTGGCTTGCTTCTGCTATGCAGGGTTGACCGCTTACTTGGCCGGCGCTTCCCGGTTCGGCGCACGTTCCAAAGAACTTGCCAGTCGCGGACTCGGCATGGGCGTATGCGGTGGTTTGTCTACGATGTCGACACTCGCGCTGGAAGGTTTTACCGCAATCCGCGACGGTCAGGTGGCGGCCGGCATTGCCTATCTACTGGTGACGTTCGCGCTGGGTCTAGTTTGTGCGTCTGCCGGCGTGTGGGCAGGAACGCATCTGGCCGGCTCCTCGAACGTATCCGCCGAAGCGTCCGCTGATACGAATGCCGCTACGACCAGCAAGGGAGGTAAGGCGTGATGACCGTATTCCTACCAATCTTGGTCTGCCTGTGCGGCGGCGTAGGCGCCTCCTGCCGCTATCTGCTTGACGTGACCATCAAAACGTACTGGCAGCGCGCATTCCCACTTTCCACGTTCACCATCAATCTCATCGCCGGATTCCTAGCCGGTTTGGTCGCGGCGCTGGCACTCGGCGGGACACTTGATGAACCATGGCGGCTAGTGCTGGCCACCGGTTTCCTCGGCGGCTTCTCCACGTTCTCGACCGCAATCAACGAAATGGTGACGCTCTTCCGCAAACACCGCTACCCCACCGCAGCGGCCTATCTGGTGCTGTCGCTGGGTGTGCCGGTCGTTGCTGCGGCCTGCGGTTTTCTCGTCTGACCGCCACGCCGATTCCCGACGCGGTCAGCGGTATCATTGCGAGGTCGAACGTCACAGGTACATCCGGGAGGTATATGGGCATGGCGAACAATGGAGCGGATGTGAAGCCGAATCAAGGTGTGGGCGCCACAAATACCTCGACCACAACGAATACTGCGGAAAATACCGTGGGCACGGCAACCCCGAAGCAAAATGGACTCGCCGTGCTGGGCAAGTATGTGGGTGTTTCCGCCACGCAGACCATTGTGGAGTATGCGACGTTCGCCATTCTGCACTTGATCGGCGTACCCTCACAGATCGCCAACGGCATCGCCGTGGTGTGTTCGGCGACCTACAACTTCGTGATGAACCGCAACGTGACATTCAAATCGTCCAGCAACTTCACCCGTTCCGTGGCGCTGTTCGTGCTGCTGTGGATCTGGAACTTCACGTTCAGCACGCTGCTGATCGGCTGGATGCCGGGTGCGACCGGGCTGAGTCCATATGTGGTGAAGTTCATTGCGATGGCCTGCCAGTTCGGCTGGGGTTATCCGTTGTGCAAGTACGTGATTTTTAGGTGACACATTCCAATTGCTCACTGTCGTTCGCCTTCGCCTATTTGTATTTGGAGCGCTTATCAGAAGAACAGCATCGCAACACCTGCAGCGAAGCACATGAGCAGAATCGATGTCAGGAAGCTGGCGAGCATCGGCTTCTTGCCCTTGGAAGCGATGGCCTTGAAGTTCACGTTGATGCCGAGCGCGGCCATGGCCATGCCGAGCACGATGTACGCAAAGTCCACGAGCTGCGGGGTGATGGAGGTGACGAACGGTACGAAGGTGCCGATAATCGAAGCGCCGATGAAGCCGAGCATGAACCACGGGAAGGCCACGGTCTTCTTGCCGGTGCTCTGAACCTCGGAATGCTTCTTCTCCCACCAGATGGCGATGATGATGGCCGCGAACACAAGCATGAGCACGCGGGAAAGCTTCATGATGGTGGCGATGTCCACCGCGCCGAACGCGTCGCCGCCCGCGACCGCGTGGGCGATTTCGTGCAGGGAAGCACCGGCGGTGATGCCCAGCTGGTCCTTGGTCATGCCGGTCAGCGGGCCGAGCGCGATCTCCAGCAACGCGAACACAGTACCCATAATGGCTACGATGGCCACGGCCATGGTCACGTCGTTGTCCTTCTCGTCCTGCTTGTCCTCAGGCACCTTGATGGAACCGGCCAGGCCCATGACGGCGGCCGCACCGCAGATGCCGGTGCCACCGGCGGTCAGGATGGCGAGCATCGGGTCGACACCGAGTTTGCGGGCGATGGCATAGCACACGATGATGGTCAGCGTAACGACCACAGCGGCGATCGGCAGACACTTGATGCCCTGCGTGAACAGCACGGCGAGGTTGAGCTTGAAACCGAGCAGGATGATGCCGAGGCGCAGCAGCTTGTTGGAAATCAGGCCAGCGGCGTCCTTGACGCCTGCCTTGCGGCCATCATTGGAACCGACGTAGGCACTGCGGATCGGGAACTGGATGATCATACCGATGAGCAGCGCGATGATGAGCGCGCCGAACAGGCTGAATCCGGGGAACTGCTTGAGCCAGGAGGCGAACAGCGAGGCCAGCAGAGTCAGAACACCAATGAACAGCATGTCAACGGTGGCAATGCGCTTCCACCATTTTGTACAGAACTCTCTCATGATGTCTATTGAAGCTCAAGCGTTTACATCGGTCAAATCATTGCAACCAATACATATCATCGATTTTGTCGATACCTAATTGATCTCCCTCTGATGAGAGAGGTGGCCGCCGCAGGCGGACGGAGGGAGAGAAACAACGTTCGCAACCTCCCCTCAGTCGACTATCTGACTACCCGCGCAGCGCAGCAATAATCGTCTCCGCCAACTCCCGCTGATCGTGCGTCAGACCGGATCTCGGCACCAGCGCATAGAACCGCCGCACAAACTCATCGCCAAGCTCCCGCTGCACCGGCACGCCCGCCGGCACGGCGGCTTCCGAAATCAACGACTGCCCGAACCCGGCGGACAGCGCCGCCACAATCGCCGCATTACTGGACACTTCCATCGTGCGTGCAGGCACAACCTGAGCGGTCTTGAAATACAGATCCGTGTAATACCGCACGCCGGAACCGTGTTCGCGCACCATCCACACGCCGTCAGGCTCCCCCGCCAACACCAGCCGGTCCTCGCACAGGGTGACGCGGTCCACCGAATCGTTCACGATCGGCTTTTCCACCACGCCGAGCTGCACAGCCTTCATGCTGGCCTGTTCGAGAATCGCATCCGAGTTCATCACGTGTACAGCGAAGTCGAAACCGTCCATGTCCCGAGCCATCACCGGCAACGCCTTCGGCAGCAGAATCGCCGCGGTCGTGTGCGAGAACGACACGGCCAGCGGCTCACGCGCCTCCTGCACGCGGGCGATCTGCTCACGCGTATCCCGCCATAATCCGTCGATGCCGATGGCAGTCTGGTACAGCATCCGCCCGGCCTGTGTGGGCGTCACGTCACTTTTCGCATTGCGCACGAACAGCGGCGCGCCGACCATCTGCTCCAATTGGGCGATACGCGACGACACCGTCGACTGCGATACCTTCAGCTCATCGGCGGCCAGCGTGAACTGACCCACCTCGTATACGGCGACAGGGTCTCAAGCAATGGGAACATGGTTCAACTGTAACGCCTTATGCTTCGCGCATCTGCGCTAATTGCGTCTTTGCCTTGTGGAGTTTGGCGTAAATTTCGTTACGCTGTGCCGGATTCTTAGCACGCTGATGATCTCGCGTAAGTTTGTCAACATCGGCTTCGAGTCGCTCGATCTCGCCATGCTGCACGATGCGTGCATCCAGATTCTCGAAGTCTGGCGTCCCCAAGATCGCTTGCGAGCACAAGGAAGCCCACAGTTCATCAATGGTGGAGCCGGTCAACTCAAGCTGGCACTCCCCTGCCGGCTGCCAGTCGCCTGCATACACGTGATAAATAAGCGTGTGTCCGGCACGTCCCGGCTGTGCACGGCGTACCGCGAACGCGCATTCCTCTTATCTATTGAAAAGCAACACTAGCGCATCCAGGCCGGAAGTCGTGGTACATATCCATATCCTGCTGCGGTTATAGAAAATCCCCTCCGAGTTTCCTCGAAGGGGATTTCCTATAACGCTAGTTCAAGCGAAGATTCTTGTCTGATGAAAATCAGGCGAGGATCTTGGTCACACGACCGGAGCCGACGGTGTGGCCACCTTCACGCACAGCGAAGGTCAGGCCTTCCTCCATAGCGATGGGCTGAATCAGCTCAACGGTGAAGGTAGCGTGGTCGCCCGGCTGAACCATCTCGACGCCTTCCGGCAGCTCGATGACGCCGGTGACGTCGGTGGTGCGGAAGTAGAACTGCGGACGGTAGTTGGAGAAGAACGGCGAGTGACGGCCGCCTTCGTCCTTGGTCAGCACGTAGACTTCGCCCTCGAACTTGGTGTGCGGGGTGACGGAGCCCGGCTTGGCCACAACCTGGCCACGCTCGACATCGTCACGGCCGAGACCACGCAGAAGCAGACCGGTGTTGTCGCCAGCCTCGCAGGCGTCCATGGTCTTGTGGAAGGTCTCGATGGAGGTGACGGTGGTCTGCTGGGTCGGACGGATACCAACGATCTCGACCGGGGTGTTGACGGCCAGCTGGCCACGCTCGACACGACCGGTGACAACGGTACCACGGCCGGAGATGGTGAAGACGTCCTCGATCGGCATCAGGAACGGCTTGTCCAGGTCGTGAACCGGAGTCGGGATGTAGTCGTCGACAGCGTCCATGAGGTCCTTAACGGACTGGACCCACTTCTCGTGGTCCGGAGCGTCGTCGTGCAGAGCACCGTAAGCGGAGGTGTGGATGACCGGGCAGTCACGGTCGAAGCCGTTCTCGTCGAGGAGGTCGCGGACCTCTTCTTCGACGAGCTCGATGAGCTCTTCATCGTCGACCATGTCGCACTTGTTCAGGGCGACGAGGATCTTCGGAACGCCAACCTGACGGGCGAGCAGCACGTGCTCGCGAGTCTGGGCCATCGGGCCGTCGGTGGCGGCCACAACGAGGATGGCGCCATCCATCTGGGCAGCACCGGTGATCATGTTCTTCACGAAGTCGGCGTGGCCCGGGCAGTCGACGTGAGCGT